>JAKAHP010000290.1 GCA_021825505.1 Pseudomonadota bacterium | reverse complement strand
GCGGGTGTCCAGCAGGTCGGCGCGCCCGACCAGGTCGTCGAAGCGCGCGATGCCCAGCTGGGCCATGATCGAGCGCACTTCCTCGGCGACGAAGAAGAAGTAATTGACGACGTGCTCGGGCTTGCCCGAGAAACGGCGGCGCAGCTCGGGATCCTGCGTCGCGACGCCGACCGGGCAGGTGTTCAGATGGCACTTGCGCATCATGATGCAGCCTTCGACGACCAGCGGCGCGGTGGCGAAGCCGAACTCGTCGGCGCCGAGCAGCGCGCCGATGACGACGTCGCGCCCGGTGCGCAGCTGGCCGTCGACCTGCACGCGGATGCGCCCGCGCAGCCGGTTCAGCACCAGCGTCTGCTGCGTTTCGGCCAGGCCGATCTCCCACGGCGTGCCGGCGTGCTTGATGCTCGACAGCGGCGAGGCGCCGGTGCCGCCGTCGTGGCCGGCGATGACGACGTGGTCGGCCTTGGCCTTGGCCACGCCGGCGGCGACCGTGCCGACGCCCGACTCGGACACCAGCTTGACGCTGATCGACGCGCGGTGGTTGGCGTTCTTCAGGTCGTGGATCAACTGCGCCAGATCCTCGATCGAATAGATGTCGTGGTGCGGCGGCGGCGAGATCAGGCCGACCCCGGGCACCGAGTAGCGCAGCATGCCGATGTATTCGGACACCTTGCCGCCGGGCAGCTGGCCGCCCTCGCCGGGCTTGGCGCCCTGCGCCATCTTGATCTGGATCTGATCGGCGCTGGCCAGGTACTCGGCGGTCACGCCGAAACGGCCCGAAGCGACCTGCTTGATCTTCGAACGCAGCGAGTCGCCGGCGCGCAGCGGGATGTCGCTGACCACGCGCTGCGCGCCGAGCACGCCGGCCAGCGTGTCGCCGTCGGCGATGCCGGAGGCGCCCAGGCGCATCTCGGCGGCGTAGCGCAGCGGATCCTCCCCGCCCTCGCCGGTGTTGCTCTTGCCGCCGATGCGGTTCATCGCCACCGCCAGCGTGGCGTGTGCCTCGGTCGAGATCGAGCCCAGCGACATCGCGCCGGTGACGAAACGCTTGACGATCTCGACGGCCGGCTCGACCTCGTCGAGCGCGATCGCGCGCGCCGGGTCGACCTTGAACTCGAACAGCCCGCGCAGTGTCAGCAGGCGTCGGCCCTGGTCGTTGATCAGCTGCGCGTATTCCTTGTAGGTCTGGTAGTTGTTGGAGCGCGTCGAGTGCTGCAGCTTGGCGATCACGTCCGGGGTCCACAGGTGATCCTCGCCGCGCACGCGCCACGCGTACTCGCCGCCGCAGTCGAGCGCGGCCGCCAGCAGCGGGTTGGCGCCGAACGCGTCGCGGTGCATGCGCAGCGCCTCCTGCGCGACTTCGAACACGCCGATGCCGCCGATCTGGCTCGAGGTGCCGGTGAAATACTTGTCGACCAGGTCGCGCGACAGACCGACCGCCTCGAAGATCTGCGCGCCGCAGTAGCTCATATAGGTCGAGATTCCCATCTTCGACATGACCTTCTGCAACCCCTTGCCGATCGCCTTGATGTAGTTGGCCACCGCCTTCTCGGGGGCGAGCTCGCCCGGCAGCTCGCGCGCCATCTCGGCCACCGTCTCCAGCGCCAGGTAGGGGTGCACGGCCTCGGCGCCGTAGCCGGCGAGCACCGCCATGTGGTGCACTTCGCGCGCGCTGCCGGTCTCGACCACCAGCCCGGTCTGGGTGCGCAGGCCGAGCACGGTCAGGTGCTGGTGCAGCGCGCTCATCGCCAGCAGCGCCGGAATCGCGACGCGCTCGGCGCTGACCTTGCGGTCGGTGACGATCAGGATGTTGTGACCGCCGCGCAGCGCGTCCACGGCTTCCGCGCAGATCGACGCCAGCCTGGCCTCGATGCCCTCGTGGCCCCAGGCCACCGGGTAGCAGATGTCGATTTCGTAGGAGCGGAACTTGCCGCCGGTGTGGCGCGCGATGGTGCGCAGCTTGGCCATGTCGGCGTGGTCGAGCACCGGCTGGCTGACCTCCAGGCGCATCGGCGGGTTGACCTGGTTGATGTCGAGCAGGTTCGGGCGCGGACCGATGAACGACACCAGCGACATCACCATGTTCTCGCGGATCGAATCGATCGGCGGGTTGGTGACCTGCGCGAACAGCTGCTTGAAGTAATGGAACAGCGGCTTGGCGCGGTTCGACAGCACCGCCAGCGCGGCGTCGTTGCCCATCGAGCCGACCGCCTCCTCGGCGCGCTCGGCCATCGGCGCGAGCAGGAACTTGACGTCCTCCTGGGTGTAGCCGAAGGCCTGCTGGCGATCGAGCAGCGACAGCGTCGGCGCCTCGGGCGCCGGCTCGCGCTCGACGTCGTCGAGACGGATGCGCAGGTTGTCGATCCACTGGCGGTAGGGGCGCGCCGCGGCGAGCTGGTCCTTGATTTCCTGGTCGTCGATGATGCGCCCGGCGTCCATGTCGATCAGGAACATCTTGCCCGGCTGCAGGCGCCACTTCTTGACGATCTGGCTCTCGGCGATCGGCAGCACGCCGGCTTCCGAGGCCATGATCACCAGATCGTCCTCGGTCACGATGTAGCGCGCCGGGCGCAGCCCGTTGCGGTCCAGCGTCGCGCCGATCTGGCGCCCGTCGGTGAACGCGATCGCCGCCGGGCCGTCCCACGGCTCCATCATCGCGGCGTGGTACTCGTAGAACGCACGCCGGCGCTCGTCCATCAGCGCGTGCTGTTCCCACGCTTCCGGAATCATCATCATCATCGCGTGCGACAGCGGGTAGCCCGCCATCACCAGCAACTCGAGGCAGTTGTCGAAGCTGGCGGTATCGCTCTGCCCCGGATAAATCAGCGGCCACAGCTTCTTCAGCTCGTCGCCGAGCACCGGCGAGCTGACCGCGCCCTCGCGCGCGCGCATCCAGTTGTAGTTGCCGCGCACCGTGTTGATCTCGCCGTTGTGCGCGACCATGCGGTAGGGGTGGGCCAGCGGCCACTCGGGGAAGGTGTTGGTCGAGAAGCGCTGGTGCACCAGCGCCAGCGCCGAGACCACGCGCGGATCCTGCAGGTCCTTGTAGTACTCGCCGACCTGGTCGGCGAGCAGCAGACCCTTGTAGACCACGGTGCGCGCCGAGATCGACGGCACGAAATATTCCTTGCCGTGGCGCAAGTTCAGGCGCTGGATCGCGTGGCTGGCGACGCGGCGGATCACGAACAGCTTGCGCTCGAGCGCGTCGGTGACCATCACGTCGGGGCCGCGGCCGATGAAGATCTGGCGAATCACCGGTTCCTTGTCGCGCACCGTCGGCGACATCGGCATCTCGCGGTCGACCGGCACGTCGCGCCAGCCGAGCACCACCTGCCCCTCGGCGCGCACCGCGCGCTCGATTTCCTGCTCGCAGGCCAGTCGCGAGGCCGATTCGCGCGGCAGGAAGATCATGCCCACGCCGTACTCGCCGGGCGGCGGCAGTTCGACGCCGCGCGCGGCCATGTCGGCCCGGTAGAACGCGTCGGGGATCTGCAGCAGGATGCCGGCACCGTCGCCCATCAGCTTGTCGGCGCCGACCGCGCCGCGATGGTCGAGGTTCTTCAGGATCAGCAGGCCGTTGCGCACGATGTCGTGCGACTTCACGCCCTTGATGTGGGCGACGAAACCGACGCCGCAGGCGTCGTGCTCGCGACTCGGGCAATACAGGCCTTGCTCGACCATCGACTGGATTTCGGAAGGCTCGGTCATCGTCGGCTCCGCATGGAATTCAGGGGGGATAGCGGGCAATTTACTGCATCGCAACATGGGTGGCAAGAAAATTCCGTTACCTGTCCCCATTTAAAGCGCCGCCGCCCGCGGCTCGCTTTTTAATTGGGGACAGTTTAAGCGGCGCGGGGTGGCCGCCCGCGCCGCCCCACCGCGACCGCTCGCCCCAGCGCCTGCTCGGCGCCCGCGACGAAGCCCGCGTCGCCCAG
>JAKAHP010000289.1 GCA_021825505.1 Pseudomonadota bacterium | reverse complement strand
TTCCGCGTTCTGCTCGGCGATGGTGTCGAGCTGGCGGCGCAGGTAGTCGGCGCGGCGGGTTTCGCGCTGCAGGTCGGTGCGGGCGGCGTCGCGCTCGCGCAGGTAGCGCACGGCCTGGCTGCTGGTGGTGACGGCGACGTCGGCCGCGTCCTGCAGCTCTTTGCGCATGCGCTCGATTTCGTCGGCACTGATCGCCCCGGTTTTCGGGTCGCGGGCGCGGCGCCAGGGGTTGAGGCCGAGGCGGTCGCGCAGAGTGCAGACATCCTCGAACGGGCGCCGGAACCAGTTGACCGCGAGCGCGTCGCCATACCGGGCGGTCAGCGCCGCCGCGGTGTGGTCGTGCGCCATCCAGCGCGCATCGAGGTCGACCAGGCCGCGCAGGTGCTCGATCTGGCGGCGCGGGCCCCAGTAGCGCGATTCGCGCCAGGCGCGCAGGCGGCGCAGGGCGCGGGCGATGGGGTGGGTCATGGGGCGGTCCTCAAGCTGTGGCTGAATGCTGTCTGTCCGCAACGGGAGCACGTTGTGCTCCACACGGCGCCGTCATCCGACTCATAGGGCTCGCCATCCCACTGATGCTCGCACGGGCCACCGCTCGCGCACGCGCAGTAGCACGCATTGGGGTTGAACGATGTCCACATCGTGTCGGGATCGACGCCAAGTTCGTCTGCCAGCTTCTGCAGGCGCTGGCGCACATCGAAATTGCGTCTGGCCCGCAGGGCCTCGAAATCAGGTTCGGTCATGGGGCAAGATCCAGTTCGTGGTCGACGGCGATGCCGACGCGGTGGGCGACGTGCAGCTCGAGGTGCGCGCCGTCCGATGCATGCCAGCCGGGCAGCAGGGCGATGCGGTTGCAGGTGAGCATGGCGCGCAGGTCGACGCGCAGGCACTGCTTCCACGGCGTGCCCGGGTCGGGGTTGAGTTCCGCCGGGTTGACGACGGCGTGCCCCTGGGCGCGCAGCGTGCGGGCGGCGGCGTGGAAGGCGGGGAAATTGCACTCCGGCAGGCCGGTCATCGGCCCGCTGAGATAGATGCGCTCGCGCCCGTCGGCCGGCGCCTCGGCAGCGAGCAGTGCCGCAGCGAGCCGGCGCACTTCGGGGCTGACGGCGTGGCCGAGGTCGTCGGGGGAGACGAGGCGGCGCAGGAAATGGAGGGCGGGGTTGGTCATGGCGTCGTGCCGCCGCGAGCCGATGCACTGGCCCGCGGCGATGGGGTCAGCGGCTGTTGCTGTAGTTGCCGGAACTCGCGCCGACGTACACCGGGCACGCGGTGCCGACCTCGGTGCGCACCAGGGCTTCGATGTCGTTGGCGATGCGCGCCTCTTGCGCGTCCCAGCCGACCATGCGCAGGGTGAACTGCGGTTCCTTGGATTCGAGGCGCAAGCCGAGACGCGCAGTCACGGTGTATTCCGGCAGGTCGCGGTAAATGCGGCCGTAGAACAGCAGATTGGCGGGCAGCGCCTGGTCGGCGCCTCGCGCCTCGATTTCCTCGAGCGCCGAGCGGCTGGCGCGCAGATCGTCCTGCTGGTGGGTGGATTCTGCGCGGGCGGCGATGGTGACGCGGCGCACGGCGGAAATCGCTGTGACCGGCGTGATCGCGCCGCCGAGTGCATCCTGCGCGAAGACGAACGGCGTCGGCAGCCAATCCTCGAGGAATTCGATCATTTCGCGCTGGCTGCGTGCGCCCTTCGTGGCGTTGGCGAAGGCGGCGAACTCGGGTTCGTGGCGCAGCTCGACGATCGCCCGGTTATCGCCCCAGGCGGGGTTGGCGATGTCGCCGTGGTTGAGCACGGCGACGACCTTGCCCATGTCGGGGTCGATGAACACGGCCGACATGCCGTCGGCCTTGGCCTTGACGTAGGCGAGAAAGTCGCCGAGGCGCCGCGTGGTGAAGGTGCGGCGGAAGCGCACGGGCGCGGACAGCAGGTGCTCGGTACTTTCCAGTTTGTAGGTGCTGGGGATCAGCGCGCTATCGCTGGGCAGTTCGGCATTGGCGGCGGCGGCGACGCCGGCGTCGATCAGGGCCTGAATGGCGGTTGCATCCATGGGGTGGGCTTTCTTCGGTAGGGGTTGCGGGTGGGCCGTGGTGCGCGGGTCAGGCGCTGGCGTCTTCGGCGCGGCCGGCGGCCGTCTTGAACAGGTCGTCCTGCTTGAACGGCAGCAAGGTCAGCGCGCCGTCGCCGGCGACGTACATGGGCGTTTCAGTCGTGTCGTCTTCGCTGCTCTTGCCGCGCCGGGTGGGCCGGCTGTAAGACAGCTTGTGCGCGACCATGACCTGGTTGCCGGATTCGGACATGCGGGCGATGTCGAGCTCGACGATGACCTTGCCTTTCTTGGCCTTGCCGTCCTGGCTAACGACGGCGAGGGCGGTGTCGGCCAGGGCGCGCGACAGCTTGCGCGCGAACACGCCGGCGTCGAGGTCCGGCAGGGTGTCGAGCGCGTCGTAGGGTTTGCTCACGATGGGATCCTTTGGGCCGGGGGTTCAGTCGTCGAGCGCATCGCCGGCCGCGAGGCGCTTGAAGTCGGTACGGGGCGCCGCGCGGCGCAGGGTGCGCTGCAGGGTCGGGTCGGTGCGGCGCTGCTCGGCGTAGTAGGCGAGCAGCACGGCCTGCCGGACCGGGCCGGGGCGGCGGATGGCGCTCACGGCGTTGCGCAGCCGCAGCTTGCAGCGCGCGAAATCGAGCAGCACGCGGTCGGGCAGGTCGGGCAGGGGCATGATGGTCAGGCGCCGCGGCTGGCGTGCAGGGTGATGGGGGCGCCGGGCGCCGTGCGCTGGTCGCCGACGCGGCTGGGGTGGCGCAGGTAGTCGTCGGCACCGGCGCGGCGCACGGGCGCCGGGGTGGGCGGCAGCGGGATCCACGCGCACTTCCAGGCGTCCATGCCGTGGACGAGGTTGTCGCGGGCGTGTTGCTTGGCTCGGGCGGCTTCGCGGTGGGCGGTTTTCATGCGGCTCCTTTCTTGGCGTGGGCGTTGTCGGCGTAGCGGTTGATGGAAAACGCGCCGTCGGGCTCGGACACGATCGACACGTTGTGCGTCGGGTGGGCGCGGCGCCAGCGGGTGACGGCCTCGCTCGCGGTGGAGCGGTAGGCGTCGGGCAGCACGATGCTGACGCCGGGGCGCAGGCGGCCGATCAGTTCGGTCATTTGCCCGAGCAGCGTGCGGCCGTCGTGCATGGCGTTGTGCCCGAATTTGGGGTGGCTGACGCCGATGCGCAGGGGGATGGCGTCGAGGTCATCGAGCAGCGGCGCGGGGGCGCTGCGGCGGCGCTGGCCGGACAGGGCGCGGCGCTCGGCGCGGGCGACTTCGGCGTCGGCGTAGTCCGCGCGCCATTGCGACCAGCGCGGGCCGGTGCGGACGATGGTGCGGCCGTCGGCGTCCTGCGCGGTTTGCAGGATGCCGGCATTGAGCGCGATGGCGAGGCAGCCGCGCACATGGTTGGCATTGGCGACGTCGAACTTGTGCGCGATGTCGCGGTAGCTCAGTTCCTCGTCGGCGTGAGTGCCGAACCAAGCGAGCACGCGGTGCGTGAGGCTGCCGGGCTCGGGGGAGTAGATGCGTTTGTCGGCGGGCATGGTCAGATCCAGTGCAGGGCGATGGCGAGCAGCACCGCCGGCAGGGCGACGGCGCTGAACAGGGCGACGAGGCGGTCGGCGCGGCGGCCGGTTGGCAGCGTGCCGAGCCGCCGGGCGAGCAGCGCGCGCTGCAGCCGCGCGGCATCCGCGCCGGGCTCGGGGCGCAGCGCGGCGTAGCTGGTGGGCGTGCGCTGCTCGAAATGGTCGGGCGCGTAGCGGCTGCCGATGGCGGTGCGGGCGGCGTTGGCGCTGGGCAGCGCGCCGCGGGCTTGGCCCAGGCTGACCCAGGCGTCGAACTCGGTGCGGGGGGTCATGGCTTCGGCTCCCATATTGCGGCGGCGATGGCGGCGCGGCGCTTGGCGCCGAC
>JAKAHP010000288.1 GCA_021825505.1 Pseudomonadota bacterium | reverse complement strand
CTGAGCCTCGGGCCGTAGCGCTCCAAGAAGTACGCCTGCGTCAAGAGGCTCATTCTTCAAGTCCTTTCTTCATCATCGCCGCCACCTCCCTCGCGTTCAGCACGCCGGCACCCTCTGAGCGGTCAGCAGGCTAGGCATCGTCTCTCTTGGTGGTTGCGGTGGTGGTGCGTCAGCTACAGCGGCGGGGCATCAGCCCCACCCCCTGCACCAGTAGAGCCAGCGGCAGCGAGGAATGCGGCAGCGCGGACGATGGCGCGGCGGGCTGCTTCGAGCGTTGTGTCGGGCTCGATCCAGCTTTGCTTGCGGATGGTGTCGATGACCTCGGTGTGATCGACGTAGAAGGCAACCGAGAAGTTCAGCGCGTGCGCCAGCCGTAGCGCATCGCCGTCGTCGTGGAGCGGCATCCAGTACCACCGCACCTTGTGCCCGCTGCCGAGGCGGTCGCCTTCGACAATCGGACAGTCCGCGCAGGCGCCGTCCCAGCCGACAACGGCATACCCCGCAGCCCTCGCCGCAGCCTCAAGCAGCGCTCGGTCGTCATCCATTGCGATCCCCTTGGAGGTGGGAGTCGGCGCGCCAGTCGGCGACCGAGTAGGTGCCGGCAGCATCCATTCGGTCAGCCAAGGTCGCTGAGATTCCATAGAGCCGGCGCTGCGTTTCGGTGATGGCAGCGAGAGCGTCGCGCGCCTCTTCGAACAGCGGCATCACCATCGACAATTTGGCCATCAGGTAGGCATGCGGGCGCTCGGCTTGGCTCGCCGCGTCCCGCTCCAGGGCCTCGATGTAGGCGCGGAGGCGTGCCTGCTCGTCAGCGTTCGGCATCAGTCCGTCGGCCATCATGGCAAGCGATTCGTCGATGATTGCGGGGCGGGTCATGTCTGCTCCTGCGGGGTGGGGCGAGCGGAGAGCCGACACGCGGCCTCAAATCCTGCTCGCGCTGCGTTCTTCGGGTTCGCTGGCCAGCCGTACTCAGCTAGTACCGAGTCGATCATCGCGGAGGCTTCGGGGCTGCCGGGCCTTGGCAGCGCGGCTTCGGGCTTCTGGTGCGGTGCCGGAACTGGGGCGGCGTAGAGCGGGCGCCATTCGTACCTGATGCCGTTCATCACTTGACCATCGCTCCAAATCTTCGGTGGCATCGGGCACGGATACCAGTCGGTCCATGTAATCGGTGACGACTGCTGTCGCTCTTGCCACGCCACCGGCTCCGGCACTGGGTCTGCCGGGAGGGAGAGAGCGGCGCGCAGAGCCTTGATCGCGGCATCGAGGTCGCGGCTCTTGCTCGTCAACACTCTGCGCAGCGCCACTTCGATTGCTTGTTCACGGGTCATCAAAACTCCCCCGGCGCGACTTGGAAGCAAGGCACACCGTTCGCGCGCCACATGGCAACCACTTTGTCGCGGTCATCGAAAACAGCAGTCAGGCGCGAGCGCTCGGGCGGCTCCAGGTCGGCCAGCCAGCCAAACTTCAGTTGCTCGTCAGGCGTGTAGTCGCCGGCCTTGCGCATGCGGAATCTTTCGGGGGCACCGAAAGGCCACGCCCACAGCACATCGGTCGGAAAGCCGAAGCACCCGTGTCGCTGCAACCACTCGACGGTCTGTGTCTTGACTTCTTCACTGCGACCGGACCAGATCCACACCTCGGCCCCGCTCTTGCGAAGGGCTTGAAGCGTTCGGATCACTGGAGCGTTTGGCCGGTCATCAACGCATGCGGCGAAGAACGCGGGCCAGTCTTTCTTCTCGCCTTCGACGAAATGGCGCCGGTGGTCGATCAGCGCCAATGTGCCGTCGAGGTCGAAGATGTAGAGAGGCTTCACGATCCCTGCTCCTTGGTGATGCCGATGCCGTGGGCGCGTTCGATGGCGCGGGCAAAGTGGATGCTGCTGCTCCACGGCCTGAAGTCGTCGTATGCGGCTCGACTGCTCTCTCCGCGCAGCTCGATGATTCGCGCTTGCGTCAGCGGCTCCCTGTCCGCCCGCACCACCAGTGCGGAGAGAGCGGTGCGGAGGGATTCGCGGGCTTCCTTGTGGTCGGCTGCTTTCATGGCCGAGAATCCGGGCGCCGCGACTAACCATTCCTTGGCGGCGGACTCGCAGTCAATCACCAGTTCCATCAGCCGCTCCACCTCGGCGGATTGGGTGGGGGTCAGGTCGGGAGCGCTCATGCTGCCGCCAGTGGGTGCTGACGCGGCACCTTGAAGCCCGCCGATTTCGCGTGCCCGCCGCCACCGTACTGCTTGGCGATTTCGCTGACGTCGAGGCCATCGTCGGCTGCGCGCAGGCCGAACACGCGCCCTTCTGCCGTGTCCCAGTAGCAGGCCGCGAACGGCTCGCCTTGGGCCATCAGATGCGCGGCGTCGCTCACCAGCGTATAAGGCAGGCTCGCCACTGGCACATCGTGGTCGCCGATTGACATGCGCCGCTTGCACACGCCGACCAGCTCGGCCACGTCCTTGTGGTGCTTGCGCTCGATGGCGGCGCCGGCCGCGGTCATCTTCAGCAGCTCCACCTGATCCGCGCTCATGAGTTTGTCCCATAGCTCGAAGCTGTACTCGTGCGAGAACATGAACGCTTGAATCTCACGGGTGCCGGGCAGCTTGAAGCGCCACAGGTCGCGGTCCTCCACATGGCCCAGCAGCAGCGGCCGGTCCTCGCCAGGGAACAGGTAGTCCCAGGCCAGCGTTGCGCCGCTACGGTTCAGGTCCGTGAAGTGCGCTAGCTGCTTCGGCTCGCCGGTCCAACTGTCCTGCATGAACAGCGGCTGTAGGTCCTCGATGGCGGTCTTGTGGTGGTCGATCAGGCAGACGCTGTTCGCGGCCTTCAGCATCTGTTCCACCACCGCGCGCTTGTAGCTGAAGTCCACCAGGAACACGTCGCGCCCGGTCACATCGGGCGGGTCCTGTTGGTACACGCCGGCAACGTAGTCCGCGCCGTCTCCGTACTTGCGCCAGAAGCACCAAGCGGCCGAGAAGCCGTCGGCGCAATTGCCGTGATAGATCACAAGGGGTCTGGTGGGGGTCAGGTCAGGCATGGGGGTTCCTTGTGCTTGGCATCGAGGATGACGGCCTCGGCCAGTAGCTGGTTTGCAATCTCCAGCGCTCGGCGAGCCGGCTCCAGATCGCCGGTTTCGATGGCTTCGTCCAGCTTTGCGACGGCCGCCAGCATTCGCGCTTGCCAGTTCTCGGGGTCAGGCATGGGGAGGCTCCTGTCGGTAGCACGTCACACCCGCGGCCCAGTCCTCGGACGATTGACCGTACATCTCGCAGTTGCAGCCGACAGCGCAAGGCGCGTGGCGCGTCTGCGGCACCAGTAGGCCGTGCGCGATGGCCAAGTCCTGCAACTCGCCGCCATCAACATCGCCGTGTGGCCATGACTCCATCACGCCAGCCGCGAAGGACCGCAGCCGCGCTACCTCTGCCCGCAACTCAACGAACGCCCCCGCCGTGTAGCCATACTCCGACGGGATGCCTTCCTCAAGCCGGCGCATCAGGTTCTGCGGGCCGTAGCCCTCAGCGTCACAGTGCGCCGCCCAGTGCTGGTGGATCTCCTCGGCCGCAGCCACCATCACCGTTTTCAGGTTGCGCACCTCTGCCTCTAGCTCGGCGATGCGGGCGGAGGCTTCGCGGTGCAGCATGCTGTCGCCTTTGGTGAGATTCCACCCGCACGCCCAGTCGTCTGGTCCACCGTGCTCAACAAGCGTTCGCTCGTGCAGCCGCTGCTGTAGCGGCGCCTGGGCTTTGGGGGTGTCTGGCATCAGTCCCCCACCGCTCAGTCGCAGGACCCCATCAGCAGCGGGCCATGCTTCAGGCCGTCGCGGATCTGCGTGATGAGCTCCTTCGCGGCCCCGTCGTGCACGCGGTCGGCGCGCACCAGCTCGTACAGGAACGACAGCTTGCCGCCGTTGTTGCGGTACTTCAGGCGCGCCGTGATGCCCCAGGCCGACCCGCCGTGGAA
>JAKAHP010000029.1 GCA_021825505.1 Pseudomonadota bacterium | reverse complement strand
TGGAGCGCCGGCACGACCAGCGGTTGGACCACCAGGACCGGGAAGGGGGCGCTTGTCGCGGCAGCGCCTCCGCCGCCGACGACGACAGGCGGCTTTTCGGGCGGGTCGAACTCGGACCGACCCAACGGTGGCGGTGGATACCCAGGCGCGCTGGCCAACCCGCCGCCGGCTCCACCGCCCCCGCCGCCGCCTGCTGCGCCGCCGCCCCCGGCCTATGTGGCGCCGCCGCCTCCGGCCTGGACCAGCGATCCTGTGGCTGCCAACGCCGCGATGCGCACGGCCGCGGGGCCGATGCGCGATGCGCCGGCGTTCAAGCTCTCCGACGGCGCGCTGGTCAGCAACCAGTTGGCCAAGCTACTCGCCAGCGACAGCCCGTACATCACCCGTGCGCGCGCAAAGGCGGCCGAGTACAGCAACTCGCGCGGACTCCTGAACAGCACGATGGGAGCCGAGGCCGGAGAGGCTGCGGCGATCGACGCCGGCGGCCAGATCGCCGCGGGCGATGCGAACGCGGTGCTTCAGGGTGACCTGGCCCAGTACGGTGCCACCTCCGACTTCGCGCGCGACGACAACAACTTCGGCCGCGAAGGCGCCCTGATGGCCATGCAGGCGGGCTACGACACCGCGGCGCGGCGCGAGGGCTTCTCCTTCGAGTCTGGCGAGGCGGCGGCGGATCGCGGGTTCAAGACGTCGGAACGTCTTGGCTCGCAAGCCTTCACCTCGAGCGAGAACCTGCTCGATCGCACGAACCGGCTCGACCTTCAGAATCTGCAGGAAGCGGGCGCCGACCGCAGGCAGGGTGCGCAGTTCGACTTCCAGCGCGGCGAGGGAGCGCTCGACCGCGCCTTCAGCCGCAGCGAGCGCGAGGCCGGGCAGACCTTCACCTCCGGCGAGAACCGCGCGAACCGGGAGTTCCAGAGCGGCGAGAACGCGGCTGATCGGACCTTCCGCACCGGCGAGCGCGTGGCCGGGCAGGAGTTCGCCGCCGGACAGAACGCCGCTGACCGTGAGTTCCGGACCGGTGAGCGCCAAGCTGGCCAGACCTTCGAGGCCGGCGAGCGTCAGGCAGACCGCGACGCGCGCGAGGCAAGCGACCTTCGCAACCGCGACACCGAACTCTTCCGCACCTACATGGACGCGAGGTATCGGCTGGAGACCGACCCGAACCTCGACCAGGCAGGCAAGGATCGCGCGATCGACGAGATGTCGAACTGGTTCTACAACGAGGCGCTGCCGGCGTTCGCTGCAGGGTTCACGACCCCTGGCGCGTGGCCGCGTATGCCGCGTACGCCTTCGGCGCCGGCGGCCAATGACGCCGGCACTGGCCTTACGGCCACCAATGACCTTCGTGATGGCACGATTGCCGGTGGCGGTGGCGGGCCATGACCGCGCGTCACGCCAACATCGCCGATGTGCCTCGACTGGTGGCGCTGGCCTACGAGGAGCACAAGCGCTCGCGGTGGGCGCCCATGCCGTTCGATGCCGAGCACGTGGCGGGCCTGATGCACGACTTCATCGGAGCCGTCGGCAAGACCATGTTCTGCACCGACGGCGGCTACCTCGCCGGGCTGGTGCAACCGAGCGGGTTCAGCCGCGAGTTGATGGCGCTCGAGTTCGCGTTCTTCGCAGTCGATGGGTCTGGACTGCACCTGCTCACTGCGTTCGAGACATGGGCGTGCGACATGGGCGCGGTAGCGTTGGTCGTGCATGACTATCAGGGAAACGGACGCCTTGCCACGGTTCTGCAGCGCGCGCGACGCTACGAGTTGATGGGCTGCGCACTGGTCAAGACCCTGGCCAGAGAGATGGTGCCGCAATGACGCGCGACGTTGTGAGGAATGCATCCATGACCGCGGACCGGGCGCGAGCCATGTTCATCTACGACCCCGCGACGGGCGCGCTGATCTGGCGGTCTGGTCGGCTAGCAGGGAGGCTCGCCGGAACCCTGAAGGACACGGGCTACCGGCAGGTGTACGTGAGCAAACTGCACTACCCGGTTCATCGCATCATCTGGCTGATGGAGACCGGCGCCTGGCCAAGCGGCGTCATTGACCACATCGATGGGCATCGGAGTAACAACCGGTGGACAAACCTGCGCGACGTGTCGATCTCGGTGAACGCGCAGAACCAGAAGAGGGCGATGTCCAACAACAAGACCGGCGCGCTCGGCGTGTTCGTTGACCGCGGCGTCATCCGTATGGCAATCAACATTGACGGAAAGCAGCGTTACTTCTCTGGATTTGAGTCCGTCGATGAGGCGCATCAGGCCTACGTGAAGATGAAGCGCGTTCATCACGAAGGCTGCACGTTGTGAGGAGCAATAAGTGGCTGTAGCAATACCACTGCTTGCGAGCGCCGCGGCTGGCGCCGTCGGACTCGGCACCGTGGCGGCCACCGCCGTGTCCATCGGCGCCGGTCTCGTAGCCGCGAAGACCGGCATCAGCGCCAAGGTCGACAAGGCCGCCGGGAAGGTCTTCGGCCGCGACGCGGTGAAGGTCTTCAACATCGCCGGCACCGTCTACGGCGCGATGGGTGGCTTCGCCGGCCAGGGCCCGGGCCAGGTGTGGGACAACATCAGCGGCGCGTTCGGTGGTGCTGCCGCGTCCGCGTCAAGCGTTCCCGGGACGGGCATCGACGCAACAGGCGGCATGGAGACCGCGGTCGACTCGTTCGGCTACGTGGCGCAGCCTGACATCGGCGCGATGGGCGGCGACTACGCCGGTACGCAGTACCAGCAGCAGCCGCAGGTCGACGGCGCGCTGCCGGCGGTGCGCGGGCAGCCTCCAGGTGCGCCGGCCGCGTCTGGCGCTGGTGCTCAAGGGCCCGGCACTGCCGACAAGATCAAGGCCTGGTGGGACAACGCCGGCGATCGGACCCGCGCACAGGTGCTGCAGCTCGGCGGCCAGGTGATCGCCGGCATTGCCGACGGCGCATCGCGCGAGAAGGAGATCAAGGCCGCAGAGGCGCGCGACGCGCGCTACCGCTCCGGGTCGACACGTCGCTGGAGCGGCGGCGCCCTGGCCGACTACAACCAGCACTACGCCGGGAAGGGGCCGTGATGGACGAGATGGACATCGCCGCCGAAGAGCGCATGCCGGAAGAGGCTGACCAAGAGCCGACGGCCGAGCAGCGCGAGCTGTTCGAGCTCGCCGTCGGCCGCACCCTGGAGGCGTTGGCGCAGGACCCCGACGGCCTGGACTCCGCACTGAAGGCCGACCCCGTGTCGGGCGCGGTGAACTACGGCACCAAGGCCTTGCACGTCATCGCGGAATCCGCAGAAGAAGCCGGCAGCCCGCTGCCGCTGGAGGTGCTGATCGGCGCCGGCATGCAGGTGATCAAGGTCATCGGCGGCATCGCGGAGCAGAAGGGGTACCTGGCCGAGGAAGCGATGGAGACCTACTTGAAGGAGGCCTTCCAGCGAAGCCTGGCCAAGTGGACACAGATGGACATGCAGGCCGGGAAGATCGACCGCGAGACGATGACGCAGGTGCAGCGCGTGATGGGCGGCCCGCCCGAGCCGAGCGCTCCATCCGGGCCCGGCGCTCTCGCTGCCGCAGGAGGTGCGTGATGGGTGCCCTTGCAGCCTTCGGGGCGCTGCGCGGTCTCGGCGCTGGTGTGGCCAACATCGGCTCGCAGATGGAAGCCGACCGCATGCGCGAAGAGCAGTACGCCGCGCAGCTCGAGCGCGAGCGCCTGCGCCAGGCCGAGATGAGCCAGCGCAACACCGAGAACAACGCGATGCGGGCCGAGATCGCCGCGCTGCGCGAAGAGGGCCGCGCGCGAGCTGGAGCGCGCCGCGGTGGAGGTGGCGCATTGACCGTTGCCGACTTGGCGGCCGACCCAGCGCTGCTGGCGGTGGCAGGCGGCGGCTCGCGCGAGGAGGTCGAGCAATACCTTGACATCGCTCGCAACGGCGCCGGTCAGACGGTGGACCGCGCCGTCGAGGACGAGTCGGGCGGGCATTCGGTCAAGGCCGCGAAGTACGAGCCTGGCACAGGCAAGGCGGCCATGGAGCGCGGCCAGCAGATCCTGATGCGCGCGATGAAGCTCGCCGATCCGGCCCATGCCGACGCCCTGTCGAAGTCGGAGACGACCGACTACCAGCGCGGCGCAGCGCAGCGGGCCGAGAAGGGCGACGCAGGCGCGGCTCGTGGCGCGCTGCTCGCGGCCGGCAAGGGCGAGTTCGGCGAGAGCGGGACCAGCCACGTGACCGGCGTTCCGACGAAGGGCTCTGTCGCTGAGTCGCAGATCGTCGAGAACCGCGCCCAGGCAGGCAACGCCTCGGCAAGCGCGAAGAAGCACATGGCCGATGTCGAGAAACTCAAGGCCGAGGTGAGCGGCGACCTGAAGAAGTCCAGCGCCGAAAAGTTGACCACGACGCTGAACGCGATCAATGGGCTGATCCGCACCTACAAGGAGGATGGCGGAGACGACGACTCGCTCAAGGAGCGGCGCGAGTTGCAACAGACCGCGCGCGCAATTGCTGCCGAGCTGGAGCGGCGTGGCCTCGGTGGCGCCTCGAAGCCTGACGCTCCTGCTGCGCCGAAGCCGGCGGCGATCGGCAAGCTCCCGGCTGGTGCCAAGCAGATCGGCACCAGCAAAGGCCGCCCGGTGTACGAAACGCCAGACGGCAAGCGCTTCGTCGCGGGATCCTGATGGCTGGCTTCGTCGAGTTCGACGGCGAGCTGGACGCCCCTGGCGGGTTTCAGCCGTTCGACGGCGAGCTCGACCGGGTGGAGATTCCGCGCCGTGGCGGCCGCCGCGGCGAGGTGCGGCCGTTCGTGGCTGGCGACGAGGCCCTGCTCGAACGCGACCGCACGATCCACCAGCGCCGCAGCGACGACCCTCGCCGTGTCGACGCACCGATCCCGGCCGGCGGCAGCGTGCTTGATCGACCGAGCTACGGTGATGCCGACCCGTCCACGATTCGTGCCGAGCGCGAGGCTCTGAGCGTCTCTCCTGCCCGACGCGAGGCCATCGGCGCGCTGGCGGCGTACGACCGCAAGGCACTGAACGCGCCGACGGCGCAGGCATCCCGCGACGGCATCTCGGAGACCGCAGGCCGCGGCGTTGCCGAGATGACCGGCAGCGATGCCGCGGGCATGCTCACGCGCGAGGCGCTCGACCTGACGGCCTCGGTCGGCCAGGTGCTGCCGCAGACCCTGAAACTCGCCGCCGACATCTCGCAACTGGCCACGCTCGGCGCCACCGAGCCATTGAGTCGCGCGCTTGAAGCATGGTCGCGCGGATTCGAAGTCCAGAAGAGCAGCGGATACCAGGGCAAGGCGGCCGAGCTGCAGGCCATCCTGAAGAACCCCAACCAGACCCCGGCGCAGGTGCTGGCGTTCCTGGCCAGCAACCCCGACTTCTCGGTGAACGCGCTGATCCCGTCGCTCGGCTCCCTGGCCGTCGGCGCCGGCGGAGCGAAGGGCGCGCAGGTCATCGCGCAGCGGCTGGCCGCGCGGCGCGGCGCCGCAGCGTCGGAGATGGCTGCTGCTGGCGATCGTGCCGCGACACTCGGCTCGAGCCTCACGAACGCGCTGATGAACGCTGGCGATGCGTTCGATCAGACCGGCGGCGACCTGGGCGGCAAACTCGCCGCGGCAGCCATCGCTGGCGTCGGCACGGCGGCAGTCGGCAAGGCCACTCGTGGCGGCGCCGAACGAACGCTGGCTGTCGGCAGGGCTGGACGCGCTGCGCCGCTGCGCGAGGGCGCCAAGGAGTTCGGGCAGGAGGGCGGCGAGCAGGCGTTCTCCAGCGCCGGACAAGCCGTCGGCGAAGGTCGCCCGATCGATGCGAACGAGGTGCTCAAGCAGGCCTCGGTCGACGCCGCGCTCGGCGCGGCCACCGGCGTCGGCGTCGGCGCGCTGGCGCGGCCAGTCGATGGATCGCAGCCTGGTGCGGGCGACTACCGGGCGCTGATGCTTGAGAAGGGGTTCACGCCGGCTGTCCGCGTCGAGTCGATGCCGGCCGAGCCGTTCACGCCCGAGCAGATCCAAGCGCTGGCCGCGAATCGGCCGGCGAAACCGAACAGCGCGCTGCGCACCGAAGCACCGGCCCCTGAGGCTGCAACGTCTCCTGGGTTGGGCGGGGTTGGGCCCCCGCCATCGCCTCAGGCGGCCGGTGCGCCACCCATCGCGACGATCCCGCAGGGCTCGCTCGCCGCGGCCGCGGAGCGAGCGCTTCAACCCAGGGGCCAGAATGTCGACCAGCCTGACGTGGCAGGAGTTGCCTCCGCACCTGCTGGCTCCTCTGCTGCAGGGCGTGATCAGCCTGGCGGAAGCGGCGGAGCTGTGGGACCTGCTCCTGCTGCACCCGGGCCAGTGGATCAGTCCGCCGCCGCACCTGACCGCAGCGCTGGAGCGGCTGGACCTGTGGCAGATGCAGGCCGAGCCAACCAGGCACTGACGCGCCTACAGAACCGCGACCGGTCGAACGCCGGCTACGTCCAGCAGATGCAGTCGATCGCGGCCGAACCGGATCCGTCTCGCCTGTCGTTCTCGCGCGACTTCGCGACCGGCGCGCCGGTGGTGCTGGCCGACGGCGCGCAGCCGATGGCAATGGGCAAGGCCGACACGATCACGACGGCGGCTGGCCGCAAGATGCCGGTGCAGTACGCGGTGTTCGAGGCTGAACAACTCCTTCCCAGCAACAGCGCCGACGGGGCGGCCAGCGCCGGCTACGACACTGGCGCTCCTGGCAAGGCCCGCGTGGTGGCCGGCAACGGTCGCGCGGCAGGCCTGCAGGCCGCGTTCGGCCGCGGCACGAGCCAGGGCTACGTGCAGGGCATCGCCGCCGATGAGGCGCTGCACGGCGTGCCAGCCGCGGCGATCTCGGGCATGAAGCAACCCGTTCTCGTGCGCGTCATGCGCCCCGAGGACGTGACCGAGAACATCGGCGACGAGTCCAACGTCAGCGGCGTTGCCGAGAAGTCAGCGCTTGAGGTGGCGCGCGATGACGTGCGCCGGCTGGATCTGCAGGCGCTGGACTTCACCGAACAGGGCGACGTGTCGCCGGTCACGCTCAGGCAGTTCGTCTCCGCGATGCCGGTGTCCGAACAGACCGCGCTGCGCAACCCCGACGGCTCGCCGACACGGCAGGCGCAGGACCGCCTGATGGCGGCCGTCTTTGCTGGAGCCTACGAGGACGACGCGCTGGTGAGCCTGCACGCGCAGGCGATCGACCCCGAGTCCCGCGTGGTGATGGGTGGTCTCGCATCGGCTGCCTCGCAGATGCTGGCGCTGCGTGGCGCTGGCGACCTCGACATCCGGCCGCTGATCAGCGAGGCAGCCAAGCTCGCGATCAACGCCAAGCGCCGCGGCATCAAGCTCGCCGACATGGCCCAGCAGTCGGACCTTGGCGCCGACCCCGACACCGCGGTTATCCTGCGCGCATTCGCCGCCAACAGCCGTAGCGCGAAGAAGATCGGCGAGCAGCTCCGCGCCCTGGCGCAGATGGCCAGCGGCGAGTTCAACAAGCCGGACACCGACATGTTCGGCGACGTGCCGAGAGCCACACGCTCGCAGGTGCTGGAGACCATCGATGACACCGCAAGGCCGCGAAATCTGGAAGAGCCCGCAGGGCGTCAGCCTGCTGGAAGCGATGCTGACCAGCAGGCCGCTGACCGACGCGGATCGCAAGACGATCGAGCGCCTGAAGACAACGAAGCCCGCCTCGAGCCCGCCGAAGCCCAAGTAGACGTCCCGCCCAAGCCGTTCAGCACGGCGGGCCAGGCGGTCACGTACGCCGCCCAGCAAGGCATCGGCCAGCGTGTCGAGGCCGTCGACACCGGCGACGGCTTCGTGCTGGCGCCCAAGGTGCCACGTGAAACGCAGGCCGACCGAGAGGCCGACGGGCGGGCCGTCGATGAGCTGAACGCTGCGATTCGCAAGGCTGGCTGGTCGCAAGACGACGGCAAGCCCTACGCGATCAAGCTGGTCAAGAAGCCGCCGCTCGCGTTCACGCTGCTGCGCGAGGTGGTCAACGCGGCATTCCGGGTGCGGGTGATCCCGGTCAGCAACTCGCCAGGCGATGGCGTGCAGTACCGAGGCAACACGTTCGTCGACGTGGCCAGGTCGCGTGACGCGGAGACCATCATCGGCGTCACCGGCCACGAGGCGCTGCACTGGCTGGAGAACAACGACCGCCAGACGGCGGATGCGCTGAAGGCCGCGATCCAGCCGTACCTTCGTCCCGAGGCGATCGAAGACCAGATGGACTTCGAGAACAACCGCCCGCTCCGCGGCGAGCGCCGGGTCGACGAGCGCAAGGCGATGAGCGAGGTTGTCGCCAACCTGAACGGCTCGATGTGGCTCGACGCCGAGTTCTGGTCCAAGGTCTACGACATCGACGGCGGCAGCGTCTTCCGCCGCGTGCTGTACCAGTTCCTGCGCGCCGCAACGCGGTTCATCCGCGTGGTGGCGGGATCGAAGTTCGATGCCTCGAGCTACGTCACCAACGTGCAGGCCGTGCGAGATGCTGCAGCCCAGGCATGGGCGGCGCGCGCGGCCGGCGAGAAGGCTGCGGCGCAGGCAACGGACCAGCCCGAGCCGCAAAGGGCTGCATCCCTCACCGCAGCCGAGAAGGTGTTCGAGCGCCGCCTGCAGGAGAAGATCGATGCCAACTTCGACGCCGCAGTGGCCGAGTACTCGGCCTTGCCGCAGACCGATGGCGGGCGAATCATCAACACCGACGACGCCCGAGAACTGTCGCCGGACTACCTAGCTGACCGGACGCGCAGTGCGGCGGTGCACGAGCCAGCTTCGCAGTTCACCAAGGATCTGTACGTCAGGAAACTTGCCGAGGATCCTGCCCCGGGTCAGGTCGATGTCGTGTTGTTCACCGCCGGCGGGACAGGCGCCGGCAAGACGAGCGGCATTCGGGCGAATAAGGGACTCGCCGCCCTGGCCGACCAGGCGCAGATCGTCTTCGACACGAACATGAACGGCCTCGAGAGCTCGGTCAAGAAGATCGACCAGGCTCTGGCCGCCGGCAAGGCGGTGCGGATCGTGATGACTGCTCGCGACCCCGTTGACGCGCTGGTCAACGGAGCCCTGCCGCGCGCGGAGGGCCAGCGCAAGAGGTTCGGGACAGGAAGAACGGTTCCGATCACCGAGCACATCAAGACCCACCAGGGCGCGGTCGAAACGATCCCTCGCATTGCCGAGAGGTACGCGGGGGATGACCGTGTGCAGATTGCCGTCTTCGACAACTCACACGGAAGAGGCGGCGCAATCCAGCGCGACGTGGCGTGGCTGAAGACGCTCGACTACAATGAGATCGAAGGTCGCGTACGCGCGGCCTTGGAGCAGGAACATGAAGCAGGCCGAATCTCAGAAGAGACCTACCGAGGTTTTGCCGCCGATACCGCCGCCGAAGCCCCGCGATCCGGAGATGCAGCATCGGATCGACGCCTGGTCGAAGGACCTCCCTTCGTCGATCCTGAAGCGCCTGAACGAGGCGACGCTGAAGGGCAACGTCCCGACGTAGCCGAGCCGGCGCAAAGCCGGCCGACAGGTCTTCCTCGAGAAGACTCAACCACCGACCCCATCCGCCGCGGCCAAGCAAGTCGCGGCGATGTGTATGCCGCAAGCGGCGATCCCTTCTCTGCTGGCTACCCTCGCTTGGAGGGTCGAAAGGTCCGCCTGCCCGTGTTCATCGAGGACACCGGCCAGACCGCCACCCTGACCGTTGACGCCGCGCAGTACCTGCGCGACTTGGACCAACGACGCGACGTGCTGCGCCGGCTTGCGGAGTGCGTCGGGCGATGAGGTGGCGTGAAGAGCTTCAAGTCCCTGGCCGATGCGACGCGACAGGCCGCAGCGACCGGCGCGGTGCTGGAGGCTGGCGGCCGCATCGTCAACGCTGCCGGCACCAGACTCTCGGTCATCCGGGCGCCGCGCTCCACTGATCCAGCCCCGGCGCCATCGGCGCCATTGGCGCCAGATCGCGCCACCGAGCTCGTCGAACTTCAGGCCCGCCTGCAGGCCCAACAGGCCGGCGCGATCGTGGCAGCGCTGGGAGAGATCGTCGATCGGCTTCAACAGCCGAGCCAGACTGCGCCATCGCCGGTCGTCACGCCTGTCGCCGCCCCACGCCTGCGCCCAACCGCCTTCGCGGTTCTGCGCGACGGAAATGGCGAGCCATGCCAGCTCGTCCCCTCCTACGCCGCCGGCAACCCAACCCGCCCGCGCGAGTTCGAGATCGTCGCCGACGACGAAGGATTCGCAACCCACATCGTTCCCATCTACTGAGGACCCCCCCCCATGGAACTCAAGCGCCACTACCGCCAGACCGACGACGGCGAGAACATCGTCACCGCCGTGACCGTGCTGCACTCGGGCAAGAGCCCGCGGCAGAACTTCTCCCACCGCTTCGTCGAGCACGGCATCGTCGAGGGATTCATCGAGGTCGCCGACGGCGAGCTGCGCCTGACCAGCGGGCATGGCGATGACGCCGAGGTGCTGGTCTACACGCTGCTGCGCGAGCCCGGCTACTACTGCAAGAGCACCGGCGAGCGCATCCCGATCAGCGCGGCAGCCTGGGCGCGCGCGAAGACCGTGGCCGGCGACCTGTCGCGCCGCGAGGCGCTGAACTGGCTCGCCACGCGCGGCCTGGCCGAAGACGACTACGAGGTCACGCAGGCCTACGAGGTCGAGCTGGCCGAAGACGCGCACGCGAAGTATCGCGGCGTTCCGTCGCCCTGCGGCCGCCTGGTGGCTGCTCACACCCTGGAGGCCTGAGATGGCGAATATCGTCTGCAACATCGCCCTCGGCCGCGTGGCCGAACTCTACAACCGCGTCGACAGCAACGACCCCGCGAACAGCGCGCTCGTCATCGTGCTGCTGGCCGCCAGCGGCATCGAGGCCGACTCGGTGCTGCGCGATGCCGCCACGCTGACCGCGCTGGTCTCGGGCACCACGAACGAGGCGACCAACACCGGCTACGCCCGCAAGGTGCTGACCGACGTAGACATCGTGGCCTTCGCCGCCGACAACACGAACGACCGGGTCGATCTCGACATCCCCGACCAGACGTGGACATCGCTGGCCAACGACGGCACCGGCGCGATCAGCGACTTGGTGATCTGCTACGACAACGACACCACCGGCGGCACCGATGCCTCGATCATTCCGCTGACGATCCATGATTTCTCATTGACCCCAAGCGGCGGCGATGTGACGGCGCAGATCGCTACTGCGGGCTTCTTCCGCGCGACCAGCTCAGCGTAATGAGGGGCAATTTATGAGCCAGAACTACGACAGCAGCCAAGTGGGCGTGCCCTACGTGCGCGTGCACCGCATCGAGATCAACTACCCCGAGAGCGGCGCGGGCCTGATACCGACGACCAACCTCTACCAGAGCGAGGCCGTCAAGCTCGCTGATGGTGAGAGCCGCAAGCTGCGCGACCTCGTGACGCTCTCGCGCACGGTCGACCTGGTCAACGACGGCAACGACCTGATCCCGCTCGTGGATGCCACGACCGGCGCACCGCTCGCGGCCCCCGTTGCCCAGGCACTCGGCGCGATGGTCAGCAGCGGGCACGTCTCGCTGAACCTCGTGATGCTGGCCCTGCTGGCAGTGGTGCGGCAAGAGCAGACGCGGGTGCAGTGATGGAGTACGTCGTTGGTAGCGTCCTGGTTCGCGAGATGGACTGGGCAGCGAACCCCGAAACAACTGTTGACGGGCACAAGCACAACTTCGGCCACGCGCGGTTGATCTTGCGCGGCGCCGCCAACGTTGAAGAGCTGGACGACCAATACAACGTCACGAGGCGATCCACCATTAGCGCCCGAGAAGGCGGCGCTCGATACCTGGTGAACATCAAGGCCGGTGTGCGCCACCGCATCACACCGGTCGAGACGAAGGAGGTTGATCCTCGCGCGCTTCGGGCTGTGCTTCGCGCGAGAGGCATGGCGACCGACGACATCGATGCCGTCATTGCAGAGGCGTCGTTCGCGGTCCCGACTCTTGCTGCGTGCGTCTACTCGCACCGCGTGCCGCAGGCGCTTGTCGAGCGCATGGGCAGCCACCCGGAATTCGATGCGCTGATGGAGCGCGTGATCGCCCTGGGCAATGAGGTCCACGGCGACATCGTTCAGGTCTACGACGGCTGGACCCCGGCCTACGTCTGATGGCAGAACTGCTCGTCCGCGTCGTGGACAAGATCAACCACGACGACCCCTACCTCGACGCCAAGTGCTTGAAGGCCGGCGACGTGGTGGTTGTGTGCCCGGACGGCTGGGTGTGGGGCAGGGAGGAGCTGGCGAACCCCGAGTGGCGCATCGTGCGCGTGCCTGGGCTGACGGTGGAGCAGTGCGCGGGATTCCTCTCCGAGGAGCCTGAGACTGACCCCACCAACCCGAACCCAATGCGGCAGCGGCGTGGGTTCCGACTGGAGATCGAGCACGGCCGCTTCGATCAGGTGCGCATCGAGACTCGCAAGCAGCGCCGCATGCACCGCCTGAACCTCTCGCTCGGCGAGCTGATGGCGCACAAGGTCGCCAAGCCGAAGCTCGACGATCCGAACGTGTTCAACTGACATGCCGATCACGACCACAAAGAGCATCGGCAGCGGCGGCGACTACACCACGCTTCAGGCGTGGGAGGACGCCGCTCCGGCCAACCTGGTCACGTCAGACGAAATCTGGCGTGGTGAGATAAAGGCCAGCTTCAGCTTCACTACATCGAATGCGAACGCCGTCACCATCGCAGGCAGCACGGCAGACGCGACGCGATACAAAGAGTTGACCGTTGAGGCTGGCGGTGCGTGGTGTGACAACACTGCGAACGCGCTGACGTTCGATTCAAGCAAGGGTGCGTACATCTCTGTTGCCCAAGGCTATTCCACGGTCATAGACGTCAACGAGAACTACGCACGGTTGTCTCGGTTGCAAATTGAGGCGCTGTCGAACTCCGGGCGGTGTCTGTGGGCGAGAAATACAGGAGTCATCCTTCGCGACCTTGTTGTCAAGGCTTTCAGAACGCCCATTGAGACCGACCCGGCGACGTTGGTGAATTGTCTGTCGATGATCACTAGCAGTAATGGCTATGCGGGCATTCAAATGAACGGCGCGAGCGCCGCCTACAACTGCGGGTCAGTCGCTGTTCACGCATCTGGCAGTTCGTCTATCGGCATCAACGGCGGATACCCATCCGGCCAAGTTCGCACCAATTGCTGGTCCTACGGGTTCACCACCGGCTTCAACTCTCACGCCAGCATCACGCACACCACGTGCCGCAGCAGCGGCAGCGAAAGCATCTCCGGCGTCACCACGGGATTGACCAGTGCTGCATTCGTCGCCACCAATCCAGGCGGAGCCGCAACCACGTGGAACCTTAAGGTCGCCAGCACCAGCTCCGTGCTCTACGACAACGGCACCACCTACAGTGGCGCGTCGCCGGACCCTTACGGCACCTCTCGCCCCCAGGGTTCGGCCTACGACATCGGGGCGCATGAGCTGGCTGCGGCTGCCCCTTCCTTCCGCCCCAGCCGCGTCGACTTCTTCCCCCACCTCGCCATGTAAGGAGACCCCATGTTCCCCCCCTACACCCTGACCAACAACGGCGTGACGATCGCAACAGCGATCACCGCCTTGCAGCTCCAGGCCGGCACCAAGGGCCCGATCGAGATCCTGCGCGCCTGGGCGATGCAGGCCAGCAGCACCACGAGTGCTCAGTGCTCTGTGGGTCTGGTTCGCAAGACCGGGGCGGCCACGGTGACGGCCGCAGTTGCCGGCACCACGCTCACCAAGGGCAGCCCGCTGTGCCCCACGGCTGACGCATCGCTCGGCATCTCGGCCACCGGCATCACCGCGTCGGCCGAAGGCACAGATGGCGAGATCGCGCACGCGGAGGGTTTCAACGTGCTATCCGGCTTTAACTGGGTGCCCACCCCGGAGGAGCGCATCATCGTGCCGCAGGGCGGGATCATCGCGCTCAAGTTCCTCGACGCGCCACCGTCGGCGAAGTGGTTCTGCGGAATTCACTTCCGCGAGCTGCGGGCGGACTGATCGAGGCATAGCGTGGCTGGGTTCGTCTTCCGTCGACCGCCAGATGCGCAGCAGCCGCGTGTCTGGTCGGCTGCGCTTGCTGGAGGAGCGGGGGCGCAGACCATCACGGTCAACCAAGCCAGCGAAGTCGACACCGCCCAGTCGATCGTTGCAACGCAGCGCCAAGGAGTAGCCCAGGCCTCGGAGCTGGACACGGCTCAAGCCATCGCAGCGATCCACCAAGCTGTCACGGTGGGTCTGGCGTCGACGGTCGAGACGGCGCAACCGATCACGGTCATCGGCGGGGAGGTGGTGGAGCCGCCGGCTCCTGCGCCGGCGCCGGGCATCGACCCACCGTACCGCACCGGTGCCTACGTCCCGGGTGCGCTTCGTGGTGTCCGTGAGGCCGACCCGGCTCTGCTGCGCAAGGTCCGCATCCGTCGCGAGAACGAGGCGCTGGTGCGTCTGATCGCGCAACTGTACGAAGGCGGGGTCTTTGACGAACAGGAAGAAGAGGTCACCGCGTGAGCCTGAGTTCCTGCCTGGCCATCGTGGCTGACATCTCGGCCGAAGACACAGAGCGGCTGCTCGAGGAGGTCGAGGCGCGCGTTGATGCCGGAATGACCGCGGCCGACGCGCAGCAAACTGCCGTGCAGGACCTTCTGGCAGAGGTCGAGGCAGAAGTCGCCGAGGCAAAGGCTGCGGTGCGCGAGCAGCACGCGGATCTGTTCATTGAGCCGGAGAAGCCGTTCGAGTCGCAGTACTTCGGGGATGTTCAAGCTGCGCGATCAGAGCCAGCGATGTCGCGCTCCGCCGGACTACCCGACCAACTTCGCGGTCTGGCCAAGAAGGCGGCGGCTCCCGGCAACGCCAACGAAACCGTTGTCGTCGCGCCGGTGTCCAAGGCGGAGATTGAGATCCTCCGGCAGGCCGGCATCCCTGTGCGCGACGACGCGAAGCACACCGTCGATCTGTTCGCTGTGCGCCACGCGCTCAATCGCCACGCAGACGCGTCCCAGGAGGCTGCGCGCGGGCAGCTTGCCATCACCGCGGACGATGTAGCTGCGCTGCCCGAGATCATCGCGCATGCAGACGCGCTGGCGTTGGGCGCGAAGACGAGGGTTGGATTGCCGGCCGTGGGCCGAATCAAGCGAATGCCGGACGGGACCGTGCTCTACCTTGAAGAGTCAAGGTCCGGACGAAACACGCTGGCGATGACCAGCATGAGAAAGTATCCCGGCGCGAAGGATTTCGAAGCGATTGCGCGCTCCCTGCCTTCCAACGCCCGAGGCGACGCCGGGAATGTCCGAATTGTACCGATCCAGCAAGAGCCCGAGTTGTCGCGCTCTTCCGGCAGATTCGTACTCCCGAAGTTCAACATGGTCGCGCAGTCGATCGAACGGCTGCAGGACCGCTACAACCGCTGGAAGCAGACCGTCGATGCCATCCGAGAGCAGGGCGGCGTCGTCACCGAGGCCAACGACTTCTACCGCGCCGAGGAGCGGTACTACGGCAAGGTCGCCTCGCGGATCGAGGACTTCGACCGCGACGTTAGGGCGTTCCTGAAAGGCCTCGCGGAAGATGGTGTCGACCTGCGCAGCATGCAGCTCTACGCCTACGCCAAGCACGCCAAGGAGCGCAACGCCTACCTGCGCACCAAGCGAGAGGCCGGCGCCGGCGGGTTCGATTCATGGTCTGGCATGTCCGACGAGGATGCTGACGCGATCATCGACGACGCTCGACAGGCCGGCCTCGAGCAGGTGTTCGAGAAACATCACGCGGAGTTGATGCGCTGGACGCAGGGAACGCGAGACCTGCTGCTCGACGAGGGTCTCATCACCGACGACGACTACCTGCTGCTCAACAGCTCGTACGACAACTATGTCCCTTTGCGCGGCAACCCCGACGCCGAGGAGCGCCGCGGCACCGGCAAGGGCTTCAACGTCCGCGGCAAGGAGACCCAGCGAGCCAGGGGTAGGTACTCCGAGGCCGAGAACATCATCGAGCACATCATCGCCGACCGGGTGAAGTCACTGACCCGCGCCGGCAAGAACGAGGTGCTGCGCTCGTTCCTGCAGTTCGTGATCGACAACCCCGACCCGGCGCTCTGGGAGATCAACGCCGTCCAGCGCAATCCGGTGATGACGACCGACGACAACGGCGACCAAGTGATCGTCGAAGAGCCCCAGGTTGTCAAGGGCGGCCGCACGATCGGCATCAAGGACGGCGGCCGCGAGGTGTTCGTTCTGGTCCGAGACGCCAAGCTGCGCGAACAGATGCAGAACCTGCACGTCGAGCAGGTGAGCCAGGTGCTCGGCCACATGCTCACCGCCAACCGGATGCTCGGGCGCCTCTACACCTCGTTGAATCCGGTGTTCACGGTCCTGAATTTCGCCCGGGACACGTTCGCCGCGACGCTCGGGATGATCGACGAAGTCGGATTCAGGGGTGCGCTCAAGCTCTGGGCGGCGCTGCCCAGCGCCATGGTCGAGGCCTTCCGGGCGGAGTTCGGCACGCCCAGCGCCGACTACCAGCTCTTCCGCGCGACAGGCGGCAAGACCGGCTTCCTCGAGTACCGCCAGATCGACGAGCTGTCGGCGGAGCTGCAGAAGATCACGGCCCGCTTCGAGCGGGGAGCTGTGGACCCGCGCGAGTGGATCCCGACCGCGCTCTCGTTGGTGGAGAAGATCAACGGCGGGATCGAGAACGGCACCCGCTTCGCGGCGTTCAAGGCTGCCCGCGCCGAGGGCAAGACCGTCGCCGAGGCCGCCAGCATCTCCAAGAACATCACGGTGAACTTCAACCGGAAAGGTACCTGGACGCCGCAGCTCTCGGCGTTCTTCCTGTTCTTCAACCCGGCCGTGCAAGGCACAGCCCGCATCGCCCAGGCGCTGAAGTCACCGAAGGTGCTGGCCACGCTCGGCGCCGGCATGACCGGCGTCGCGATGCTGGCCCTGCAGAACGCGAGCATGGGCGATGACGATGATGGCGTCGCCTGGTGGGACAAGGTGCCGCAGGAGGTCAAGGACCGCAACCTCGTGATCCTGCTCCCGCCCAGCTCCAAGGCTGGCGAGGCGATCCCGGGCACGCGCAACGGCCGCTACGTCAAGATCCCCTTGCCCTACGGCTGGAACTGGTTCGCGACGATCGCGAATCAGGTGGTCGACATGTGGCGGCATGAGGTCGACCCGGCCCGAGGGGTGACCCCTGCGAAGGCGATGGCGCGGACGGTGTCATCGTTCCTGGGGGCGTACATGCCGGTGCAGGAAGTCGCGCGCAGCGTCGATACGCCGAAGTCTGCCGTGCTGGCCGCGGTGCCGGACTTCCTCAACCCGCTCGCGCAGGCGTTGATGAACGTGAACGCCTTCGGCCGCCAGATGTACCCCGATGGGCCCCAGGACCGCGACAAGGCTGACGCCTCGAAGTACTTCGCTGGCCAGGCCGGGACGGTCTTCCAGCGTGGAGCCGCGGCCCTGAACGAAGTCAGCGGCGGCAACCCCTACAAGGGTGGCTTCCTTGACTTCACCCCGGCCACCTTGGAGAACACCTTGCGCGCCTATGGCGGCGGGCCGGCATCGTTCGCGCTGGACCTGATGAACGCCGCCTACGTGCGGCAGAGCATCGAGCGGCCGGATGTCGATGTCCGCCGGCTGCCGTTCGTGAAGCAGTTGTGGGGCCGGATCGACGCAGAGACCGACCGCGTGGCGGGCTTCGAGAGGATGAAGGAGATCGACGAGGCCGTCTCGCCGATCAAGGCCGCGCGTCGCGACGGCAAGCGTGAACTGGCCCGAGAGATGATGCGGGACGCCGGGCCGCTGTACCAGCTTGGCGGCGCGCTTGAGTCCACACGTGAGCGGCTATCGGCGCTGCGCAAGCAGGAGTTGGCCATCATCGCGAGCAAGGAAGCCGAGTCGGTCAAGTACGCGCGGCTGATGGCGCTGGACCAGAAGAAGCGCGATGCGCTCCAACGGCTCAACGCCGCGTACAACGCCGCAGCCAGGAAGCCAGCCGCTCCGCAGCCCTGACCAGCCAGCCCAGCGGGTAGCCGATCACGACGGCTGCCAGCAACAAGCCGCTGATCGCCGTCGGGATGACGAGCGCCCAGGCCGCCCAGTCGGCCAGGGTTGCCAGGCCGAGCAGCTCGGCCACCACGAACACCGCCAGGCTCCCGAACAGCAGGGCCACGAAGGCGGTTGCGGCAACGGCACGCACCGCCCCAGCCTATCACGTCGATGTGTATGCCGCGGTAGGACGAATGCACCGCGC
>JAKAHP010000028.1 GCA_021825505.1 Pseudomonadota bacterium | reverse complement strand
CGCCGACGAGGTGAAGTCGCTGGCCGGCGTCACCGCGCAGACCACCGGCAAGATCGATGCGCAACTCGAAGCGATCCGCCATGCGGTCGCCGAGCTCGCCGACTCGTTGCGCAAGGTCAACCAGAGCTACTCGACCATCGCGCAGACTATCGAAACCGTCGCGACCAGCGTGCAGCAGCAAGGCGAGAGCTTCGGTGCGATGATCGGCTACGCCAACGAGGCCGCCGACAGCGCCGAGACCATGGGCGAAACGCTGGGCCGCGCGGCGACGATGCAGACCACGCTGGCCGACCAGCTCACGCGCCTGTGCGAGGCGATCGGCGCGCGCGACTGAGCCCCCCGTTCACCGCGTGCCGCCGGGCACGCACCACCGGAGATCGAAGACATGCCGCTGATGACCTGGACCGACAAGATGAGCGTGGGCGTGCAAGCGCTCGACGACGATCACAAGAAGCTCGTGGGAATGGTCAATACCCTGTTCGACGGCATCCAGGCCGGCCAGGGCAAGGACGCGGTCGGTCGCATCCTCGATGGGCTGATCCAGTACACCGTCGAGCATTTCAAGCGTGAAGAGGACTTCTTCGCACAGACCGGCTACGCGGATGGCGCGGCGCACAAGGCGATGCACGAGGCGCTGTGCCAGCAAGTGCTCGACGTGCAGAAGAAGTTCAAGGAAGGCGCGAGCGCGACACTGTCGCTGGAAGTGATGAACTTCCTGAAGAACTGGCTGATCAACCATATCCAGGGCGCCGACAAGAAATACACCGCGCATCTGAACTCGCACGGCGTGCATTGACGACGCCGCGGCGATGAGCGCGCTGTTCAGTCCGGTGCGGCTGGGCCAGCTCGAGCTGGCCAACCGCATCGTGATCGCGCCGATGTGCCAGTACTCGGCCGATGACGGCTGCGCCGGCGACTGGCATCTGATCCATCTCGGCCAGCTGGCGCTCTCAGGCGCCGGGCTGCTGATCGTCGAGGCCACCGCGGTCGAGCCGGTCGGGCGCATCACGCCGCGCGATCTCGGCCTGTGGAGCGATGCCAACGAAGCCGCGCTGGGCCGCGTGCTGCGCGCGCTGCGCGCCCACTCGCCGATGCCGCTGGGCATCCAGCTCGCGCATGCCGGGCGCAAGGCCTCGAGCCAGGTCCCGTGGGAAGGCGGCGCGCAGCTGGCGGCGCAAGCCGGCGGCTGGACCTGCGTGGCGCCGTCGGCGCTGGCACACGGCGACGATGAGGCGGCACCGGAAGCACTCGACGCCGCGGGCCTGCAGCGCATCCGCGCGCGCTTCGTCGACGCCGCGCAGCGCGCGGTGCGACTGGGGTTCGAGCTGATCGAGCTGCACGCCGCGCACGGTTACCTGCTGCACCAGTTCCTGTCGCCGCTGGCCAATCGGCGTGACGACGCCTTTGGGGGCTCGGTCGAGGCACGCATGCGTTTCCCGCTCGAGGTGTTCGACGCGGTGCGCGGTGCGGTGCCGGCTCGCGTTCCGGTCGGCGTGCGGCTGTCGGCGACCGACTGGGTCGACGGCGGCTGGGACCTGACGCAGAGCATCGCGCTGTGCCGCCAGTTGCAGGCGCGCGGCTGCGCCTATGCCCATGTCTCCAGCGGTGGCGTATCGCCGCGCCAGCAGCTGCGTGTCGCGCCGGGTTATCAGGTCGGGTTCGCCGAGGCGATCCGGCAGGCGCTGCGCGCGGCGGCGGCGCCGTCAGCGATGCCGGTGATCGCGGTCGGCCTGATCACCGAGCCCGAACAGGCTGAAGGCATCGTCGCCGAAGGCCGCGCCGACCTCGTCGCGCTGGCGCGCGGCATGCTCTACGACCCGCGCTGGCCGTGGCACGCCGCGGCGCGCCTGGGCGGCCAGGTGGTGGCGCCCGCGCAGTACTGGCGCTGCCAGCCGCCGGCGCATCCGGGCCTGTTCGGCGCGATCCGCCAGGGGCAGCGCTGAAGGCGCCTCTACAATCGGGGCCCCGCTGCTAGCCCGGAGCCCGTACCGATGGCCGCCTACCTGATCGCCGATACCCTGCTGACCGACCCCGAGCTGTACGAACAGTACAAACTCAAGGCTAGGCCGCTGGCCGAACAGTACGGCGGCGAGTACATCGCGCGCGGCGGCGAACTCTCGGTGCGCGAAGCCGATCTGTGGTCGCCGCAGCGCCTGGTCATCATCCGCTTTCCGTCGTCGGAACACGCCAACGCGTTCTACGATTCGGTCGAGTACCAGCAGATCCTCGGCATCAGCCAGCAAGCTGCCCGGCGCACGATCGTCGTCGTCGAAGGGATTTGAGGGCCCCCAGGGCCGGGCTGCGCCCGGCCCGTTCCACCTCGCAGCCTGCAGGCTGCTCGGATTCGGCTGGCGCGCGGCCGTGCGCAGGCACGGCCGCTGGTCCCGCCTCATCCCCCGAGGGGGGCAAGGAACCTTGGGAGCGGCCCTGCGGTTCCTTGCGAGGGCCCCCAGGGCCGGGCTGCGCCCGGCCCGCCCCCCGAGGGGGGCAAGGAACCTTGGGAGCGGCCCTGCGGTTCCTTGCGAGGGCCCCCAGGGCCGGGTGCGCGCGCCGCGCCGGCTCAATGGCGGCGCCGCGGCGGGGCCTTCGGTATCGGGCCGGTGCGCGGCTCCAGGTGGCGGAAGGTGATGCGACCGCGCGTCAGGTCGTAGGGTGAGAGTTCGAGCGAGACCTTGTCGCCGGCCAGGATGCGGATGTTGTTCTTGCGCATCTTGCCGCCGGTATAGGCGATCAGCACGTGCCCGTTTTCCAGCGTCACGCGATAGCGGGCGTCGGGCAGCACTTCGTCGACGACCCCGCGCATCTCGATCAGATCTTCTTTGGCCATATCGTTCCCAGTATAAGGAATGAATGGCGAGATTTCACGTCGTGGCGGCCTGCTGCTGCGCGTACTCGAGGCCCTGTTCGAGCCCGTAGCGCGCCGCGTCGCGCGAGGTGGCGAACAGCGGGGTGAAACGATAGACGCGGTCGTGCGTCGCGGCGCCACGGCCGCTGCGGATCGACAGCGCGACGAGAAAACGGCCGCAGTCTGTCCTGCGGGTCAACGGGGTCAGGGTGTACCTGCCAACGGATTGGGTGGGATGTGCGTGGTAATTCAATGAGATCAACGAGACACCTGACTGCGAGGCAGCACAGGCGCAATGCATGCGCATGGCCGGCACGTCGACGACGCGCATGGCCGATGCAGGACAGATCAAGATTCCGGTGCCCGATGTGCCGCGCGTGGCGGCGGCCCGGTTTCCATGACCCAGACGAAGCTTGCCTGGGGACAGCCGCCTCCGCTGCATGTTCACATGCGGGATCGGTGCTGCCGATGATGCGTCGCGCAAGCGACGCACAGGACCTGTTCACCTGGAACGGGTCAACGCACTGCGGGAGGTAAGCGACACCGCAACGCTTGGTGGCTATTGTAGTACAGTGCCCCCAGGCGCGCTCTCCAGCCATCGCCGGGCTGGGCGCAGCCCGGCCCTGGGGACGCTAGAGGATCTTCGACAGGAATTGCCGCGTGCGCTCGTGGCGCGGCGCGCCGAAGAACTGCTCGGGCGGCGCCGACTCGATGATCAGCCCCTGATCCATCATCACGACGCGATCGGCGACTTCGCGAGCGAAACCCATCTCGTGCGTGACCACGACCATGGTCATGCCTTCGCGCGCCAGCGACTTCATCACGTCGAGCACTTCGCCGACCAGCTCGGGGTCGAGCGCCGAGGTCGGTTCGTCGAACAGCATCAGCTTGGGCGCCATCGCCAGCGCGCGCGCGATCGCCACGCGCTGCTGCTGGCCGCCCGAGAGCTGGCTCGGGTAGGCGTCGGCGCGCCCACCCAGCCCGACGCGATCGAGCAGTTGCCGCGCGCGCTCGACCGCCTCGCCCCTGGGCAGCTTGCGCACGTGGATCGGCGCCTCGATGATGTTCTGCAGCGCCGTCATGTGGCCGAACAGGTTGAAGCGCTGGAACACCATGCCGACCTCGGCGCGGTGGCGACAGACTTCGCGATCGTGCAACTCGTGCAGTCGATCGCCGACCTGCCGGTAGCCCACCATTTCGCCGTCGACCCACAGCCGTCCGCTGTCGATCTGCTCGAGATGGTTGATACAGCGCAAAAAGGTCGACTTGCCCGACCCCGACACGCCGAGCAGGCACACCACCTCGCCGCGCGCGACCTCGAGCGAGATCCCCTTCAGCACCTCGTTGGCGCCGTAGCGCTTGTGCACGCCCTCGGCCTTGACCATCGGCACGCTCATCGTTTGTGCTTCCCCTGGGGCTCTTCTCTTCAAGCGCGCCCGCCGCGCAGCAGGCCGCGCAGGCGCTGCAGCGCCGCCGGTTGCGCGCGACGCCGCGTGCTGCGCCCGAAATGGCGCTCGATGTAGTGTTGCCCGATCGACAGCAGCGTGGTCACCAGCAGGTACCAGATGCTGGCCACCAGCAGCAGCGGAATGGTGCGGTAGTTGGCCGCGTAGATCAGCTGCACCGAATACAGCAGGTCGGTGACCGCGATCACACTCACCAGCGACGTGGTCTTGAGCATCGAGATCACTTCGTTGCCGGTCGGCGGGACGATCACCCGCATCGCCTGCGGCAGCACGATGCGCCGCATGATCAGCAGCCGCGACATGCCCAGCGCAGCCCCTGCCTCGCTCTGACCTTCGTCGACCGAGACGATGCCGGCGCGCACGATCTCGGCCATGTAAGCGCCTTCGTTGAGCCCCAGCGCGAGCACCGCGGCGATGAACGGCGTGATCACGTGGTTGGCGTCGAAGCTCAGCGCACCGATACCGATGCGCGGATAAAGCGCTGACACGTTGTACCAGAACAGGATCTGCACCAGCACCGGGGTGCCGCGGAACAGCCAGATGTACATCCAGCTGGACCCGGACACCAGCGGGTTCGGCGACAGTCGCATCACCGCCAGCAGCACGCCCAGCGCGATGCCGATGACCATCGACACGACGGTCAGCTCGACGGTCAGCAGCAGGCCGTACAGCACCCGCGTCGAGAAGAAATAGTGGCCGACCACGGCCCACTCGAAGCGCGGGTTGGTGGTGAACGAGATCGCCAGCGCCAAGGCCAGCGCGAACACCGCGGCGGCCGCCAGCCAGCGTCCCGGGTGCCGCGCCGGGATCGCCTTGATGTCGTCGGGTCGCAGGTCGTGGCCGGCACCGTCCGCGCCGGCCTCGCCTCCCGCCTTACTGGGTCGCGCCATTGATCACGGGAGCGCTGACTCCGCCTTGCGTGATGCCCCACTTCTGCAGGATGCGCGCGTATTCGCCGTTGGCGATGATGCGCTCGAGCGCCTGCTGCACCGGCTTGGCCAGCCCGCTGTGCTTGGGCACCGCGACGCCGTAGGGCGCGGTGTCGTAGGGCTGTCCGGTCAGCTTGAACTCGCCTTTGGACTGCTTGACGATCCAGGCCGCCACTGGCGAATCGGCCATGCCGACCTGCGCGCGGCCGCTGGCAATAGCCAGGTTCGCGCCGTTCTGGTCGGGGAACACCAGCACGTTGACCGCCGGCTTGCCGGCCGCCTTGCACTTCGGCGTCTGCGCGCTGGCCGCGTCGGACTGCGTGGTGCCCTTCTCGACCGCGACGCTGCGCCCGCACAGGTCGGCGGTGCTGTTGATGGCGGGGCCGCCTTGCGTCTTGACGTAGAACGAGGTGCCGGCCGACAGATAGCTGACGAAGTCGACCACTTCCTCGCGCTTCTTGGTCACCGTCATCGCCGACATGCTCATGTCGTACTTGCCCGACTGCAGCGCCGGCACCAGGCTGTCGAAGCTGGCGTTGACGAATTCGGCCTTGACGCCGAGCTGGGCGGCGATCGCGCGGCCGATGTCGACGTCGGCGCCGATGATGGTCTTGCCGTCCGGTGCGAAGAATTCCATCGGCGCGTAAGTCGCGTCGGACGCGATCACCAGATGCCCTTGCTTGTGGTATTTCGCCGGCAGCGCGATCGCCGCGGCCTGCGCGGAGCTCGCAGCGGCCAGCGCGAGCAGGCCGGCGACGGCGCCAGCGCGGCGCAGCAGGGACGAATTTCGGAACAGGGTGTGCATGAGAGGTCTCCCGGGGGATCCGGTCAAGGCTGGGCCTGACGCAAGGGAACTGCGAACGGGTGCGGAGTTTATTTCCGGAAAACCGTCATGTTAATGGCCTTGCGTATCGCATTGGCCGATCGCCGTGATCGCGGCGGGGTCGAGTCCTGCTCAGCGCGACGCGGCGGACGTGACCTGCACCGTCACGTGCGACAGGTCGGCGAAGCGCCGCAACTGCTGCCGGTAATAGGCGCTGTCGCGGGCGACGTCATGGCTGCGCACGCCGACGATCGCCCCCAGATGCCCAGGGCCGAGCCGCCACAGATGCAGGTCGCAGACGCCGTCGCCCTCGGCCTCGACCAGCGTCGTGATCGCGTCGCTCAAGGCGCGGTCGGGGTTCATGTCGAGCAGGATCGCGCCGGTGTCGCGCAGCAGCCCGACCGACCAGTTGGCGATGACCAGCGCGCCGACGATTCCCATCAGCGGGTCCATGAACACCAGGCCGAAGTATTTGCCCGCCGCCAGCCCGACGATCGCCAGCACCGACACCGCGGCGTCGGCGGCGACGTGCACGAACGCGGCACGCATATTGTGGTCGCGATAGTGAGCGCCGTGTGCCGCGTCGGCGTGATGGTGCGCAGCGTGCTCGTGGTGCTCGTGGTGATGATGGTCGTGATGATGGTCGTGGTGGTGCGCGTGACCATGGTCGCCGCCGCTGAGCAGCCAGGCGCTGACGATATTGACCGCAAGCCCGAGGCAGGCGATCGCGATCGCCTCGTTGAAGTCGATGCGCACCGGGTGCAACAGCCGCGCGAGCGCCTCGTAGCCGATCAGCAGCGCGATCATCGCCAGCACGATCGCGCTGGAGAAGCCGGCCAGGTCGCCGACCTTGCCGGTGCCGAAGCTGAAGCGAGCGTCGCGCGCGTGGCGGCGTGCGTAGCCGTAGGCCAGCGCCGCGATCAGCATGGCCGCGGCATGGGTGCTCATGTGCAGGCCGTCGGCGACCACGGCCAAGGAACCGAAGCGCAGGCCGCCGACGATCTCGACCACCATCACGACACTGCACAGCACGATCACCGACCAGGTCTTGCGCGCATTGCGGTCGTGCCCCGCGCCGAGAAAGACGTGATCGTGGTCGGCTGCGCCCAGCGGCATTTCAGCGCTCACTTGATGTATCCCCTGAACACGTCGACGAGCTGCTCCGCGGCGCCGGCGGCGTCCGGCTCGCGCTCGCGCAGCGGCTCGACCAGATGGCTCTGGATATGCTCCTCGACAACTTCACCGAGCAGCCCGCCGAGCGCGCCGCGACACGCGGCGATCACGTGCATCACCTGCTCGCAACCGGCCTCGGCCTCGAGCGCACGCTCGATCGCGTCGACCTGGCCGCGTATGCGGCGCACGCGGTTGAGCAGCTTGGCCTTGTGACGGATGGTGTGGCTCATGCGCCGATGATAGCCTACCCCCCTATCCTTTCCGGAGAAGCCGGCGGCCGTGCCGGATTGCGGCGCGGCGCGCCCGCGGCGAATAATGACAAAGATGTCATCAGAGGGTCAGGCCGCTGACAGCGCCCGCGAGCTAGATTGGCACCATCCGCTATCCGGGAGAATCGACATGATGTGGGGTCCGGGGTTTGGCTACGGCTACGGCATGGGCGGCGGCTTCGGCTGGATTTTCATGATGCTGATGGTCGGCGTCGTCGTCGTGCTGCTGTACGGCGCGTTTCGGCAGGTCCGTGACGATCATCGCCACAACGTCACCCGCAAGCCGCGAGCGCGCGAAGTGCTCGACGAGCGCTATGCGCGTGGCGAGATCGACGCCGAGGAATATCAGCGCAAACGCGCCGACATCGAGCGCTGAAGCGGCGCGGCGGGAGCAGGCATGAAATTGCTGGTGGTCGAAGACGAAACCAAGACCGGCGACTATCTGCGCCAGGGACTGAGCGAGGCCGGTTTCGTCGTCGATCTCGCGCGCAACGGGCTCGACGGCCACCATCTGGCAATGACCGGCGAGTACGACCTGATCGTGCTCGACGTGATGCTGCCCGACGTCGACGGCTGGCGCATCCTGCGCGCGCTGCGCGACAGCGCGCGCACGGTGCCGGTGCTGTTCCTGACCGCGCGCAGCAGCGTCGAGGATCGCGTCAAGGGGCTGGAGCTGGGCGCCGACGACTATCTGGTCAAGCCGTTCGCGTTCACCGAACTGCTGGCGCGCGTGCGCACGCTGCTGCGGCGCGGGCGCGACGCGGCAGCGCCCGAACAATTGCAGGTCGCCGACCTCGTCGTCGACCTCGCACGCCACCGTGCGATGCGCGCCGGGCAGCGCATCAACCTGAGCAGCAAGGAGTTCGCGCTGCTCGAACTGCTGGTGCGGCGCCGCGGCGAAGTGCTGCCGCGTTCGGTGATTGCCTCGCAGGTCTGGGACATGAACTTCGACAGCGACACCAACGTGATCGACGTGGCGATCCGACGCCTGCGCGCCAAGGTCGACGACGCCTTCAGCCCCAAGCTGATCCACACCGTGCGCGGCATGGGCTACGTGCTGGACGTGGGCGATGAGGGCTGAGGCCGCCGCGCGCCGGCCGCAATCGCTGACGCTGCGCGTCACGGTGCTGGTCGGGCTGGCGACCTCGGTGCTGTTCCTGCTGTTCACCTGGAGCGTGGAGCGTTCCATCGAGTCGCATTTCGCGCGCATGGACCTGCACGCGATCGCGTCGGCCTGGCGCTCGGTCGACGCCGCGGTGCGCCAGGGTGGCGCCGACGACGCCGCGGCGGCCACCGCGGTGCGGCGCGCGATGGCCGGCAACCACGCCGTCGCGTTCCTGGTGCGCACACCCGCGGGCGGCGTGCTGGCGCAGACCACGCCGCCGGCGCTGGCGCCGCTGCTGGCATTGATTCCGGCGGTTGACACGCCCAGCCTCGAGGCCTTGCGCATCGTGGTCGCCTCCGGCCATGCCTGGCGCGTCGCGGTGGCGCGCGCCGGCGCCTATCGCGTCGCGCTGGCGATGAACGTCGACTTCCACCTGCAGTACCTCGAAGACCTGCAGAACGCCTTGTGGGGTGCGACGCTGCTGGCCAGCCTGATCACCGTGATGGTCGCCTGGCTCGCGGTCAAGCAAGGCCACACGCCGCTGCGCCGGATCAGCGCGCGCATGCGCGAACTCAGCGCCGAGCGCCTGTCGACGCGCCTCGACCCGGATCGCGTTCCGGTCGAACTGCGCGAGCTGGTCGCGGCCTTCAACGCGATGCTCGACCGCATCGAGGCGGCGTTCGAGCGCCTGCGCGCGGTCACCGGCGACATCGCCCACGAACTGCGCACGCCGATCACCAACCTGACGACGCAGACCCAGGTGGCGCTGTCGCAGGCGCGCGACGCCGACGCCTACCGCGAGGTGCTGTACTCCAATCTGGAGGAATTCGAGCGCCTGAGCGCGATGATCGGCGACATGCTGTTCCTGGCGCAAAGCGACCAGGGGCACGCCCAGCTGCACCGCGAGCCGGTCGATCTGCGCGTGCAGGCGCTGGAATTGACCGAGTTCTTCGAGGCGCTGGCCGACGAGCGCGATGTGCGCCTGAGCGTATCGGGCGCGGCGCCCAGTGTGTGCGCCGACCGCTCGATGCTGCGGCGCGCGCTCAGCAACCTGCTGTCGAACGCGATCCGGCATACGCCCGACGGCGCCGCGGTCGAGATTCAGCTCAGCGCCGACGTCGGCTTCGCCTGCGTCGAGGTGCGCAACGCGGGTCCGACCATCGCCGCCGAGCACCTCGCCCACTTGTTCGAACGCTTCTATCGCGTCGACCCGTCGCGCCAGCGCGGCGCCGAAGGTGCCGGGCTGGGCCTGGCCATCGTCAAGTCGATCGTCGAGATGCATGGCGGGGACGTCGGCGTGCATTCGGCCAAGGGCATCACCAGCTTCACCCTGCGCATCCCGCTGGCGCACTCGAGCGACTGAGCGGCAGCGGGTGTTCCGACACATAGTGTTTCGCTCCAAACGCAAACGCCATATCTCATTACGCTTATATACGGGTACGATCGCTGGCAGGCTGGCCGAACGAGGAAGCTCGAAATGACCGTAACCCACCGCGATGTCGACCAACTCGTGCAGGACGCACTGGTCTCGGTACGGCAACTGCTGCGGATGGAAGTGGCGTTCGTGTCCGAGTTCAGCGACGGTCGGCGCGTGTTCCGCTATGTCGACTCGATCGCCGATGGCATTCCGGTGCGCGTCGCGGCGTCGGACCCCCTGGAAGACAGCTACTGCCTGCGCGTCGTCGACGGACGGTTGCCCGAGCTGATGCACGACGCCTGCGCGGTGCCCGAAGCGCGCACCATCGCGGCGACCACGGCGATTCCGGTCGGGGCTCACGTGAGCGTGCCGATCCGGCTCAGCGACGGCCGCGTCTACGGCACCTTCTGCTGCTTCAGTCGGAGCGCGGACGAGACTCTGAACGACCGCGACGTCAGCACGATGCGCTGCTTTGCCGAGATGACGGCCAAGTTCATCGAGGAGCAGGTCGCCGAGGAACGACGTCGCCGCGAACTGCTCGCGCGCTATCGGCAATTGCTCGACGCCGAAAGCTTCCGCATCGTCTACCAGCCCATTGTGCGCCTGGCCGACGCGAGCGTCGCGGGCTACGAAGCGCTGACGCGCTTCACCGACGATGGGTCGCGCCCGCCCGACGTGCGCTTTCGCGAAGCTGCCGAAATCGGCATGCAGGACGAGCTCGAGCTTGCCGTCGTGCGCCGGGCCCTGCGCAGCTTCGCCCTGCTCCCGGGCGGCGCCTACGTCTCGCTCAACGCGTCGCCGCAGACCCTGCTCAGCGGCGCGCTCGTCGAGACCCTGCTGCAATACCCCTGCTCACGCCTCGTGCTCGAGATCACCGAGCACGCCTCGGTCGAGGACTACGCACCGATCGCGCAGGCGCTGGAGCCCCTGCGGCAGCGCGGCGTGCGCATCGCGGTCGACGACGCCGGCGCCGGCTACGCGAGCTTTCGTCACATCCTGAAACTGCGCCCGGACCTGATCAAGCTCGACACCAGCCTGATCCGGCAGATCGACACCGACCGCCAATGCCGCGCGCTGGCCGCCGCCATCGTGCGCTTCGCCGAAGAGGCCGGCAGCAGCGTCGTCGCCGAGGGGGTCGAAACCCCCGCCGAACTCGCTGTGCTGTGTGACCTTGGCATCGGCCTCGGGCAAGGCTATCTGCTCGGGCGCCCGGCGCCGATCGACGACCACCTGCAAACGCGTTGAGGCGCGGCGCGCGCGCGGGCGCCGCAGACAGCTTGAATTTCGCATGTCGCGAGAGGAATTTCAACGGGGAGCTTGCCCGATATTGATGCAACTGAAATGCCGATATGCTGACGCGCATCAACCTATATCGACTACAGATTTGATCTGATGAGCCCTACGCCGTCGCTTGCCGGCGGCGTGGCAAACGAAACGGGGAGCGCACGGCATGATCGTTGGACGCACTCGGGCTGCGCGCGGGCACTGGCTGCGTTGCTGCGTCGCCCTATGCCTGGCGCTCGCAGCGCTGCCGGCGCTGGCCGGGCCCAAGGCGCTGCGCGTGGTCACCGACGACAACTACCCGCCCTACCTGTTCCGGGACGCCAGCGGGCGCGCCGAGGGCTATCTGGTCGACCTGTGGGCCTTGTGGCAGCGCAAGACCGGGGTGCCGGTCGCCCTTCAGCCGATGCAGTGGGCGGCAGCACAACGCGCGATGCACGACGGCAACGCCGACGTCATCGACATGATCTTCCGCACGCCGGTGCGCGATCAGCTCTACCGCTTTTCGCCAGCCTATGCCAACCAGACGGTCGGCATCTACGTGGACCACGACATCCACGGCATCCACAGCCCGTCATCGCTGCACGGCTTCCAGATCGGCGTCGAGCGCGGCGATGCCTGCGCCGACAAGCTCGGCAGCCTGGGTATCCGCGGGCTGGTGGCCTACCCGAACTACGCCGAAATGCTGGCCGCGGTGAAAGCCGGTGCGGTCAAGGTGATCTGCGCCGACGACGAGCCGCTGAACTACTACCTGTATCTCGACGAGCGGCGACCGCAGCTGACGCGCGCGTTCACGCTGTACACCGGGCGCTTCCACTGGGCCGTGCACCGCGGCGACGCCGCCACCTTCGCGCTGGTCAGCCACGGCATGGCGCTGATCACGCCGGCGGAGCGTGCCGCATTGCGGCGCAAATGGTTTGCGCATCCGGTGCAGTTCCTGCCCTATCTGCGCATCGCGCTCGCGGCGGCGCTGACGGCGATCGCGGCGCTGGCGCTCGGCGCGGCCTGGATCTGGGTGCTGCGGCGCGCGGTGCGCAAGCGCACCGCCGAGATCAGGCGCACCAACCGCGAGCTGGAGCGGGCCTCGCGCGAACGCGCGCTGCAGCACGCGCAACTGCGCACGCTGGTCGAGAGCAGCCCCGACATGATGTGGCTGAAGGATCGCGACGGCCGCTACGTCGACTGCAACACCAGGGCCGCCGAGGTGGTCGGCTACCCGCGCGATGAAATCCTCGGCCGCAGCGACGACGACCTGTTCAGCGACGCCGCGTTCGTCGCCGTGGTGCGCGACTTCGACCGCGAAGTGCTGCGCACCGGCCAGCCGCACCGCAACGAGGAAACCTTGGTGTCGCGCGACGGCAGCGCGCACGAACTGGAAGTGATCAAGGCGCCGATACGCGCCGACGACGGCGAGATCGTCGGCGTGCTCGGCGTCGCGCGCGACGTGTCGGAGCGCCGCCGTGCCGAGCGCGAGCAGCGCATCGCCTCGGTCGCGTTCGAGAGCCAGGACGGCATGGCGATCACCGACGCGCACGGCGTGATCCAGCGCGTCAACGCCGCGTTCAGCCGCATCAGCGGCTACGCTGCGAGCGAGGTCATCGGCCAGACGCCGCGGGTGCTGAAGTCGGGGCGCCACCCGCCACAGTTCTACCAGCAGATGTGGGAGGCGCTCGACGCGGCCGGCTACTGGCACGGCGAGGTCGTCAACCGCCGCCGCGACGGCGAGCTGTTCGATGCGCGCATCTCGATCACCGCGGTGCGCGACGAACAGGGGAGCACGATGCATTACGTCGGCACCTGGCAGGACGTTACCGCGGAGAAGGAGGCGCACGCGCAGGCCGCCCGTCTGAAATCCTTTGACCCGCTGACCGACCTGCCGAACCGCACCCTGCTCGACGATCGCATGGCGCAGGCGCTGGCCCACAGCGCCGAGCACGACAGCTTCTGCGCGGTGATGATGCTCGACCTCGATCATTTCCAGAAGATCAACGACGCCTTGGGCCACGTCGCAGGCGACCAGCTTCTGATCGAGGCCAGCCGACGCATCCAGGGCAGCGTGCGCGACGGCGACACCGTGGGGCGCTTCAGCGGCGACAGCTTCGTCGTCGTGCTCGACGGACTCGGTAGCGAGCGCGCCGAGGCTGCGCTGCACGCCGCGGAGCTTGCCGAGCAGATCCGGCGCGCGCTCGACGCGCCCTATGCGCCGGCCGGCGGCGCGGTGTGCACTGCCTCGGTCGGTGTGACGCTGGCCAAGGGCGATGGCACCAGCCCCGAGACGCTGCTGCGCCAGGCCGAGCTGGCGCTGTACAAGAGCAAGCAGGACGGACGCAACCGGGTGCGCCTGTTCGAAGGCGCGATGCAGGCCGAGATCGACGAACGCTACCGGCTCGAGGCGGAAATGCGCGACGCGCTGCAGCGTGATGAATTCGTGCTGCACTACCAGGTGCAGGTCGACACGCAAGGGCATCCGATCGGCGCCGAAGCCCTGGTGCGCTGGGCCCATCCCGAACGCGGCCTGCTGATGCCCGACGCCTTCATACCGGTGGCCGAGGACAGCGGCCTGATCGAGCCGCTCGGCCACCATGTGCTGAGGTCGGCATGCGCCCAGCTCGCGCGCTGGGCCGGGCACGACGCGCTGCACGAGCTGACGATAGCGGTCAACGTCAGTTCGCGCCAGTTCAAGGCGGCCGATTTCGTGCGCGACGTGCTCGGTGCGGTGCACGCCTCGGGCGCCGATGCACACCGCCTGAAGCTGGAAATCACCGAGAGTCTGGCGATCGACGACTTCGCCGCCAGCATCGGCAAGCTGCACGCATTGCGCGCCGCCGGTCTGAGGATTTCGCTCGACGATTTCGGCACCGGCAACTCCTCGCTCAACTACTTGACCAAGCTGCCGCTGACACAACTGAAAATCGACAAGAGCTTCGTCGACGAACTGCCCGACAGCCCCAGCGCGGCGATGGTGGCGCAGACCATCGTCGCAATGGGTCGCGGACTGTCGCTCGACGTGATCGCCGAAGGTGTCGAAACCCGCGAGCAGTACGCCTTCCTCGCCGCGCACGGCTGCCACGCGTTCCAGGGCTATCTGTTCGGCCGCCCGCTGCCGCTGCCCGAATTCGAGCAGCGCTGCCGCGCGGCGCTGGCGCCGGCGCGCGCGGACTGAAGCGCGCCGTGCCGATCGGAGCCCGCCGATGAAAGCCGCGCACCTGCTTGCCGCCGCCGCCAGCGTCGTCATCCTCGCGGCGCCGGCGGCGCACGCGACGCGGCTGGTGATCGCCACGGTCGACAACGCGCAGATGCTCGAAATGCAGCACCTCACGCCGCTGTTCGAGAAGACCCACCCGGGCATCCACGTCGACTGGGTGACCTTGACCGAGCACCAGCTGCGCGATGCGGTCAGCACCGACCTCGAAACCCGCCAGGGCCAGTTCGACATCGTCACCGTCGGCATGTACGAAACGCCGCTGTGGGCGCGGCGCGGCTGGCTGGTACCGATCCAGCCCGACGCGCACTACGACGTGGCCGACCTGCTGCCGTCGATCCGCGCCGGCCTGTCCTACCGCGGCCGCCTGTACGCAGCACCCTTCTACGGCGAGAGTTCGATGCTGATGTACCGCACCGACCTGCTGCGCAAGGCCGGCCTGCGCATGCCGGCCCAGCCGCGCTGGAGCGAGGTGGCCGCGCTGGCCGCCCGGCTCGATGATCCCCGTCACGGCGTCTACGGCATCTGCCTGCGCGGCAAGGCCGGCTGGGGCGAGAACATGGCGCTGGTGTCGACGATGGTCAACGCCTTCGGCGGCCAGTGGTTCGACATGAACTGGCGTCCGCAAATCAATTCGCCGCCGTGGCAGCGGGCGGTGGGTCTGTACGTCGATTTGCTGCGCCGCTACGGCCCGCCGACCGCCGCGCAGATGAACTACAACGCCAATCTGGCGCTGTTCGCCCAGGGCCGCTGCGCGATGTGGGTCGGCGCGACCGTGGCCGGAGGCTTCGTCTCGTCGGCCCGCTTCAGCCGCGTCGCCGGAGAGGTCGGCTTCGCGCCGGCGCCGATCGCGGTCACCGCGCGCGGCTCGCACTGGCTGTGGGCGTGGGCGCTGGCAATCCCGTCCGACGTCGACGCCAGGCAACAGGCGGCGGCGCAGATCTTCGTCAACTGGGCCACTTCGCGCGCCTACGTCGAGCGCGTCGCGGCGCGCGACGGCTGGGATCTGGTGCCGTCCGGAACGCGCAAGTCGACCTATGCCAACCCGGCGTTCCAGGCCGCGTCCCCCTGGGCGCAGGTCGAGCTCGAGGCCATCGAAAGTGCCGACCCGAACGCACCGACGTTGCCGCGCAGCCCCTACCGCGGCATCCAGTACGTGTCGATTCGCGGTTTCCGCACGATCGGCGACCGGGTCGGTGCCGCGATCCACCAGGCGCTGGAAGGCAAGCTCAGCGTCGACGCGGCGCTGGCGCAGGGGCAGTACGCCGCGCGCCGCGAACTGCTCAGCGCCGGCTACCCGCCTTGATGGCGGCCTCCGGCGCAGGGCCGGCGTCTCGCTCAGTGCGGCGTGTCCCCCAGCACACGCGCCATGCGCCGGTCGGGAATCAGCCACAGCAGCGCCACCGCGAGATACAGCATCTGCGCGGCCCATTGCGCCGCGAACGCCAACGCGATACCCAGCGCGTAGAGCACGATCGAGGCATGCCCCTTGAGGTCGCGTCCCAGCGCGCGCGCAAGCCGCGATTGCGCGCCGGCGGCCGCCGCCAGCACGTGGGCGAGTATCGAGTAGGCGATGGCCGCGCCCAGCAGCACGGCGCCGTAGAGCGCGGTGGGCAGCGCCGCGAAGTGGTTCTCACCCATCCAGCCGGTCGCGAACGGCAGCAGCGACAGCCAGAACAGCAGGTGCAGGTTGGCCCACAGCACCGCGCCATTGACGGTCGACGCCACGTGCATCATGTGGTGGTGGTTGTTCCAGTAAATGCCGACGTAGAGGAAGCTCAACACATAGCTGAGAAACAAGGGCAGCAGCGGGCGCAAGGCGTCGAGTCCGGCACCCGACGGCACCTTCATTTCGAGCAGCATCACGGTGATGACGATCGCCAGTACGCCGTCGCTGAAAGCCTCGAGCCGATTCTTCTGCATCTGCCTCGCCCTGTTTCGACTAGCCTGGCTCGCGCTGGACCCTGCCGCGCCCGGCCTTCACCGTCGCGCGCTGCGCCTTGCCTTCGAGCCGACGCAGCCGTGACGCATGGGTCGGCTTCGTCGCACGCCGCGCCTTGGGCGCGTGCGCGACCGCGTTCACCAGCGCCTGCAGGCGCTGCAGCGCGTCCTTGCGGTTCAGCTCCTGGCTGCGGTGCGACTGCGCCTTGATCACGACCACGCCGTCCTCGGTGATGCGATGGTCGGGCCGCGCCAGCAGGCGCGCCTTCACCGGCGCCGGCAGCGACGACGCGGCGACGTCGAAGCGCAATTGCACTGCGCTGGTCAGCTTGTTGACGTTCTGCCCGCCCGGCCCCTGGGCACGAATCGCCTTGAACTCGACTTCGGCGGCAGCGATGGTGAACGACGCGGGCATGGCGCTGCGATCGTACTCCGCGCGCCGAGCGGGCGCGGCCGGCGCCCGCGCAGGCAGCCCCCCTCGCTGCGGGGCTTGACGCCAGCGCTCGAATTCCCGAGCTTGCATGCCATGCGCGGCCCTGCAAGCCCAGCGCCGCACCACCGATGCGCGGCTGGCCACGATGCGCGACACCCTGCGCGCCCAGCGCAGCGCGCTGCCCAACGGATTCGCACAGGGGCTCGAGCGCGCGCTGAGCGGGCTCGCTCCGGCGACCTCGGCGCGCGACGCGGTCAGTGCGCTGCGCTTGAGCAGCGCGCAGGTCATCGCCACCTACGGGCGCGCCATCGCCGGGCTGGTCGGCGTGATCGACGTCGCGCCGAAAACCGCCGATGACAAGGTCACGGCGCGTGGCCTGTCGGCCTACGCCAGCCTGGCCAACGCCGGCGAACAGGCCGGGCAGGAACGCGGCATGCTCAACGGGGTCTTCGCCAGCGACGCGCCGCTGGATGCCGCCACGCTGCAGCGCGTGATCGGCAGCGTCGCGCAACAGTCCGCTTATCTCGGCGATTTCAGCGCGCTGGCCAGCTCCAGCGCGGTGGCGGCGCTGGGCGCGATCGATTCGACGGCAGTGAATCGCATGTATGCCAGCGTGATGGCCAAGGCCACGAGCGGCGGCTACGGCGTCGACGCGAAGACCTGGTTCGACGCCGCGACCGCGCGCATCGACGCCATGGGTCGGCTGCAGCGCGACGTGATGCGCACGCTCGAAGCGCGCGCCACCCACGCCCAGGAGCTCAAGCGCATCGGCGTCGGCGTCGAGATCGCGCTGGCGCTGGCGATGCTGGCGGTGGCGGCGGTGTTCACGCGCGCGCTGGCCGGGCTGCTCAGGCAGCTGGGCGCCGAACCCCGGCAGCTCGCCGGCATCGCCAACGCGGTCGCCGACGGCGACTTCACGGTGCGCATCGACTGCGCCGAACACGATCGCCACAGCGTGCTCGCGCTGCTGCGTGGCATGGTCGTCAAGCTCGTCGCCGTGGTGCGCTCGATCCAGGCGACCGCCAACGCGCTGAGCAGCGCGGCCGGCGAGGTATCGAAGACCTCGATGGCGCTGGCCCAGGGCGCCTCGCAGCAGGCGGCGTCGATCGAGCAGATCTCGGCCACCCTCGAGCAGGCGCAGGCCTCGGTGCGCCAGAGCGCGGACGGCGCGCGCCACACCGCGGCCACCGCGCACACGACGGCGGATCGGGCGCGCGAGGGCGGCGACGCGGTGGCGAAGACCGTCAGCGACATGCAGGCGATCGCCGAGCGCATCTCGATCATCGACGACATCGCCTATCAGACCAATATGCTGGCGCTGAACGCCGCGATCGAAGCGGCGCGTGCCGGCGAGCACGGCAAGGGCTTCGCTGTCGTCGCCGCCGAGG
>JAKAHP010000287.1 GCA_021825505.1 Pseudomonadota bacterium | reverse complement strand
GAGCCGCGCGCGGCACGCGCGGACGAGCCTGCCGCGCCGCGCGCCGCGCTCCCGACGCCCCCGGCGACGCCAGCCTGGAGCCGTGACCTCGACGGCCTGCGCGACGAGCTGCAGCAACTGCGCGACTGGGTTCGCACCAGCGTCACGCCCGGCAACGGCACTGGCGGCAGCAACAACGCGCCGGACGCGTCGTCACCGCTGCTGGCGCGGCTGCAGGCGCTGGGGTTCTCGGGCGAATACGCGCGTTCGATGGCCGGCGCCGGCAGCATCGGCGAGGCGCTGCGCGGTTTCCTGCGCGGCTTGAGCCTGCCGGCCGAGCCGCTGACCGCGGACGGCGTCTATGCGCTGGTCGGCGCCACCGGCGTGGGCAAGACCACCACCATCGCCAAGCTGGCCGCACGTCTGGTGCTGCGCCACGGCACCGACGCGGTGGCGCTGATCACGACCGACACCTACCGCATCGGCGGGGTCGACCAACTGAAGATCTACGGCCGCATCCTCGGCGTGCCGGTGGCGGTCGCGCGCGACGCCGCCGAACTCGAGCAGCAGCTGCACGAATTCGCCGACCGGCGTTTCGTGCTGATCGACACCATCGGCCTGAGCCCGCGCGACACGCGGCTGGGCGAGCAGTTGCGCTGGCTGCAGGGCTTCGGCGGGCGCATCACGCGGCTGCTGCTGCTCAACGGCGGCATGCAACTGGGCGTCTATCAGGCGTTGTGGCAGGCCTACAGCGCGCTGCCGGTCGACGCCTGCATCCTGACCAAGCTCGACGAGACGCCGAGCTTCGGCGCCGCGCTGCAGTGGTTGCACGAACAAAACCTTCCCCTCTGGTTCTTCACCGACGGCCAAAGGGTTCCAGAGGATCTGCATGCGGCTAGCGAAGCTACCATTGCAGACCTGTTGCAACGCGACGAGGCGCCGACGTCGGCCGCGCCATCGTCCGTCGCCACCAGCCGCTGAGGATTCGACCATGGACCAAGCCGAAGGACTGCGCCGCCTGCAACGGCCCGCGACCAAGGTGATCACGGTGGCCAGCGGCAAGGGCGGCGTCGGCAAGACCAACGTCGTCGCCAACCTGGCGATCAGCCTGGCGCGCTCGGGCAGCCGCGTGATGGTGTTCGACGCCGACCTCGGTCTGGGCAACATCGACATCCTGCTCGGGTTGACGCCGCGCTTCAACATCTCGCACGTGCTCACTGGCGAGAAGTCGCTCGAGCAGGTGCTGGTGCGCGGCCCCTTGGGCATCTGGGTGCTGCCGGCGTCCAGCGGTGTGGCGAGCATGGCTGCGCTGGATGCGCGCAGCCAGTCGAGATTGATCGAGGCGGTCAGCCAGCTGGCGATTCCCCTGGATTTCCTGCTGGTCGATTGCGCGGCCGGCATTTCCGGCGACGTGCTGACCTTCAGCCGCGCGGCGCAGGACCTGATCGTCGTGCTGTCGAACGAGCCGGCGTCGGTGGCCGACGCCTACGCGCTGATCAAGGTGCTGTCGCGTCAATACGGCCAGCACCGTTTCCACCTGCTGCCCAATATGGTGCGCGACGCTCGGGAAGGTCGCGCGCTGTTCGGCAAGATCACCGGCGTCACCGATCGCTACCTCGACGTCGCGCTCGACCTGGTCGGCGCCGTGCCGCTGGACCCGGCGTTGCGCGCGGCGGTGCGCGCGCAGCGCGCGGTGGTCGAATCGGCGCCGCACAGCCCGGCGGCGCTGGCCTTCGCCGCGCTCGCGGAGCGCGTGCGCAGCTGGCCGCTGCCGCAGGGGCCGAGCGGGCAGATCGAATTCTTCATGAGCCAATTGTTGCGCGCCGAGCCGTCGGCCGAACCGAGCTGAAGGCGGCGCCCATGAAAGCGATGACTTACGCCCCGCACGAATCGCGCGAGGAACGCCTGGCGCGGCACTTGCCGCTGGTGCGGCGCATCGCCGGGCAGATGGCCGCGCAGCTGCCCGCTTCGGTGGACCTGGCCGACCTGGAGCAGGCCGGCATGATCGGCCTGTGGGACGCGCTCGAGCGCGGCCAGGAGCAGGCCGCCGCGCAGTTCGGCGCTTATGCGGCGATCCGCATTCGCGGCGCGATCTACGACGAACTGCGCCGGCAGGACTGGCTGCCGCGGCGCAGCCGGGTGCAGGAGCGCGCGATCCAGAAGACGATGCAGGCGCTGACGCAAAGCCTCGGGCGCCCACCCGAGGACCACGAGGTCGCCGCCGCGCTGGGCTGGACGCTCGACGCCTACCAGTCGGCGCTGGCGCAGACCAGCCTGCAACTGCTGTACCTGGAGGACCTGGCGCCGGGCGACGGCATCGAGTTCACCGAGCGCCACGCCGATGCGTCGATCGCCGAGCCCGACGCGGCGCTGCAGGAGGAGCAGCTCGAGCGCGATCTGCGCGACGCCATTCTCGCGCTGCCCGAGCGCGAGCGCCTGATCCTGTCGCTGTATTACCAGGAGGAACTGCAGCTGAAGGAAATCGGGCAGGTCCTCGAAGTCAGCGAATCGCGCGTCAGCCAGTTGATGAAGCAGGCGGTGATGCGCCTGCGCGCAAGCCTGCAGGCCCACGGCGCCGCACCGGTGCGCTGACGCTGAGCCCAACCCGGAGAACGGCCGATGGACATCCTGAGCATCATCGGATTGGGTCTGGCACTGAGCTCGATCCTGCTCGGGCAGCTGCTCGAAGGCGGCCACATCGGATCGATCATCCAGCCGACTGCTTTCCTGATCGTGATCGGCGGCACCACCGGCGCGGCGATGCTGCAATACCCGCTGGCCACGTTCCTGCGCTCGCTGCGCATGCTGCCTTGGGTCGTCACCCCCCCGCGCATGGACCCTCAGGCGGCGATCCGCCTGATCCTGCAGTTCAGCGAAATCGCGCGCCGCAACGGCCTGCTCGCGCTGGAGGCGCTGATCGACGAGATCGACGATCCGTTCACACGGCGCGGGCTGCAGATGCTGGTCGATGGCGCCGACCCCAGCAAGATCCGCACCAGCCTCGAGCACGAGATTGGCACGATCGAGCACCGCGACGGCCAGGCCGCCAAGGTGCTGGAGTCGGCCGGCGGCTACGCGCCCACCATCGGCATCCTCGGTGCGGTGCTCGGCCTGATCCACGTGATGGAGAACCTGGCCAATCCGGCGCGACTGGGCGAGGGCATCGCGGTGGCGTTCGTCGCGACGATTTACGGTGTAGGATCGGCCAACCTGTTCTTTTTGCCGGTGGCGAACAAACTCAAGAACATCGTCCACCAGAAGGCGAAATTGCAGGAATTGATCGTCGACGGATTGGTCGCGATTGCCGAAGGCGAGAATCCGCGCATGATCGAAGGGCGCCTGCAGGGCTATTTCGCGTCCTGAGGGCGATGCACGCCGGGCGCTCCGGCGAACGCGTGACCCGGGCGTCCCGGGTGCAGGGATGAGCCATGAGCGATGCGGATCCCATCGGCCCGGTGCAGCGCGATGCGCCGCTGCGCCCGCTCGACGCCGGGCGTGACCAGCCGCCGCGGCCGCGCACGCCGCCGCACCATCCCGAGCGCGAGCCGCACCACGAGCCGCCGCCCGACAGCGATGGCGGCACCGGCGACGACGAGCCGCGCAGGCGTGGTGGGCAGATCGACGAAATGGCGTGACGATCTGCGCAGATAATGCGGGAAACACCGGGATTGGCCCGGACCCTCGCGACTTCTCCGAACCCGACGATGGTTTCCTTCCTGTTGGCGCTCGTCGTTCTCGTCATCCTGTTGCAAGCCGGGGTGATGGCGATGCTGCGCAAGCTGCTGCAGCAGTTCGAAGCCGAGCGTGCGCGCATCGCCGCGCTCGAACAACGCCTCGATGCGATGCCACCGCCGCCGCCGCGCGCGCCGAGTTCGGCGACCTTCCATCTGGCGGCGGCCGCACCGACCGCACCAACCGCGCCGGAACCCGCGCCGGCACCGCAGCCGCCGGCGCGGGTCGAGCCGGCCCCGCTGCGTGCCGAGCCGCG
>JAKAHP010000027.1 GCA_021825505.1 Pseudomonadota bacterium | reverse complement strand
GGGTCGACGCGCGCATTCCGCTGGGCTGCCTGAGCTGCGTGAGCGGGGTTTCGGGTTCGGGCAAGTCGACGCTGGTCAACGACACGCTTTACGCCGCCGCAGCGGCCGCGCTCAACGGCGCGCACGCCGAAGCCGCGCCCTACGACGCGCTCGACGGGCTCGACCAGCTCGACAAGGTCATCGCGGTCGACCAGTCGCCGCTGGGGCGCACGCCGCGCAGCAACCCGGCGACCTACACCGGGCTGTTCACGCCGCTGCGCGAGCTGTTCGCGCAGACCAATCTGGCGCGCGAGCGCGGCTACGACGCCGGACGCTTCTCGTTCAACGTCAAGGGCGGGCGCTGCGAGGCGTGCCAGGGCGACGGCCTGGTCAAGGTCGAGATGCACTTCCTGCCCGATCTGTACGTGCCCTGCGACGTCTGCCACGGCCTGCGCTACAACCGCGAAACGCTCGACGTCACCTGGCAGGGCCTGAACATCGCGCAAGTGCTCGATCTCACCGTCGACCAGGCGCTCGAGCGCTTCGGCGCGGTGCCTGCGATCTCGCGCAAGCTGCAGACGCTGCACGAGGTCGGCCTGGGCTACATCCGCCTCGGCCAGAGCGCGACGACGCTGTCGGGCGGCGAGGCGCAACGCGTCAAGCTCGCGCTCGAGCTGTCGCGGCGCGACACCGGCCGCACGCTGTACATCCTCGACGAACCGACCACCGGGCTGCATTTCGCCGACATCGACCTGCTGCTGCAGGTGCTGTTGCGGCTGCGAGATGCCGGCAACACCATCGTCGTGATCGAGCACAACCTCGACGTCATCGCCTGCGCCGACTGGGTCGTCGACCTCGGCCCGGAGGGCGGCTCGGGCGGCGGCACCATCGTCGCCGCGGGCACGCCGCAGCAACTGGCTGCCTGCCCCGATTCAGCCACCGGGCGCTACCTGGCGCGGCTGCTCGCGCAGCACGCCCAGCACTGATCGGGGCTTGTCGCGACAATGGCGGGAGGCGTCCCGCCATCGATCGACAAGGAAACCCCATGGGCAAGACCCTAACGCTGCACACCGCCGACGGCCACGCCATCGGCGCCTACCTGGCCGAGCCGGCGACCACGCCGCGCGGCGGCATCGTCGTCGTGCAGGAAATCTTCGGCGTCAACGCGCACGTCCGCAGCGTCGTCGACCGCTACGCGGCGGCCGGCTGGCGCGCGATCGCACCGGCCGTGTTCGACGTCGTCGAGCGTGACGTCGAGCTCGGCTACGACGCCGACGGCATGCGCCACGGTCTCGAGCTGGTGCAGGCGCTGGGCTTCGAGCGCGCACTGGCCGGCGTGCAGGCCGCCGCGGCCGCGCTCGCCGATGCGGGCCGCGTCGGCGTGGTGGGCTATTGCTGGGGCGGCACCATCGCCTACCTGGCCGCGATCCGGCTGGCGCTGCCGGCGGTCAGCTACTACGGCGGGCGCAACGCGCAGGTGGCGGGCGAGCCGGCGCAGGCGCCGCTGATGTTCCATTACGCCTTGCGCGACGCGCACATCGGCGCGGCCGACCGCGAGCTCGTGCAACGCGCCAACCCCGACGCCGAGTTCTTCGTCTACGACGCCGACCACGGCTTCAACTGCGACGCCCGCGCCGCCTACGACGCTGCTGCTGCCGCGCTCGCGCAGCAGCGCAGCTTCGACTTCTTCACGCGCCACGTCGGCTGACGCGGGCGCGCGCGCTCACGACTGGGCCAGCAGCCGGCCGTCCTGGTTCAGGAACTGGGCCCAGTCCTCGAGCTCGCGCGGCTCGCCGAACAGATAGCCCTGCATCACGCGCACCCCCAGCGCGTGCAGCGCGTCGGCGGTCTCGACCGTCTCGACGCCTTCGGCGACGACCTTGACGTCGAGCCGCTGCGCCAGCGCCAGCAGCGCGCGCACGATTTCCTCGTTGCGCCGGTCGCCGCGCAGGTCGGCGGTGAAGCCCGCCGGCAGCTTGATCTGCGACGGGCTCAGCCGTTTGAGGTATTCGAACGAAGCGTAGCCTTCGCCGAAGTCGTCCATCGCGATCTGGATGCCGGCGTGCTGCAGCGCCTGGATGTTGCGCATCACGCTGGGAAACACCGGGACCGGGCGGCGCTCGGTGACTTCCATGATCAGCCTCTCCGGAGCCCACTGGTTGCGCAGCATCACCTGCTCGATGCGCTGGACCAGCTCCGGGTCGCCGAGCTGGTCGGCCTCGATGTTGACCGACAGATGGCCGCGCCAGCCGGTCCAGTTCGACAGCACGCGCGCCTCCGACACCGACTCGTCGACCACCCAGAAGAACAGCTCGCTGGTCTGCGACGGCGTCAGCCGCGGCAGGAAGGTCAAGGGCGAGTGACGCCGCGGCGCGTTGTCGGCACGCCAGCGAAACAGCACTTCGAGGCCGACCAGCTCGCCGCCGGGATACTGCACCTGAGGCTGGTAGACGAGCGACGGCGAGCCGGCACCGGCATGGCCGGCGATCTCGCTGAACACGTCACGGTCCACGGCTGCTCTCCTCGCGCGCTGAATCGGGCGAGATTAGCATGTGGCGAGGCGCCCGCTCCAGCCCGAATCCGATGCCCGAGAAATCCGCCCTCCGCTATACCGTGCAGCTGCGGCGGCAGCACGCCCATCTGTTCGACGTCGAGCTCGAGCTCGACGATCCGGATCCGCAGGGCCAGGAGTTCTGGCTGCCGGTGTGGATCCCGGGCAGTTATCTGGTGCGCGAGTTCGCCAGGCACATCGTCTCGATCGAGGCGCGCTGCGGCACGCGCGCGCTGGCGCTGAGCAAGGTGGCGAAGAACCGCTGGCGCGCCGCCGCGTGCACCGGGCCGCTGCGGCTGCGCTGGAGCGTGCACGCGCACGATGCGTCGGTGCGCACCGCCTTCCTGGATGCCTCGCGCGCCTTTTTCAACCCGCCGTGCCTGCTGCTCGCGGTGCACGGACGCGAGCGCGAGGCGCACCAGTTGCGCCTGGAGGCGCCGCCGCAGTCGCCCGCCTGGCAGGTGGCGACGACGCTGCCCGCGACCGAGGTCGACGCGCGCGGCTTCGGCGTGTACCGCGCCGAGAACTACGACGCGCTGGTCGACCACCCGCTGCTGATCGGCGATCTGCTGCGCGTGCCGCTGCGCGCGCACGGCACGCCGCACGAACTCGTGTTCGACCAGGCCGCGCGCCTGCACATCGACCGCACGCGGCTGCGCGACGACCTCAAGCGCGTGTGCGAGACGACCATCGCGCTGTTCGAGCCGCGCCGGCGGCGCGCCCCGTTCGCGCGCTATGCCTTCCTGACGATGCCCTCGGGCGCCGGCGGCTACGGCGGACTCGAGCACGCCGACAGCACCGCGCTGATCTGCGCCGACGCCGATCTGCCGCACCCGCGCGAAGGCAGCACGCGCAGCGCCGGCTACCGGCGACTGCTGGGCCTGTGCAGCCACGAGTACTTCCACGCCTGGAACGTCAAGCGCATGCGCCCGGCGTTGCCCGGCCCGCTCGATCTCGAGCAGGAGAACCCGAGCGGGCTGCTGTGGCTGTTCGAAGGCTTCACCTCCTACTACGACGACCTGCTGCTGCGCCGCGCCGGCCTGCTCGACGACGCGCAATATCTGCAGACGCTGGCGCGCACCGTCGACGCTGTGCTGGGCGCGCCCGGGCGCCAGCTGCAGACGCTGCGCGAGGCCAGCTACGACGCCTGGATCAAGTATTACCGCCCCGACGCGAACAGCGCGAATGCCACCGTCAGCTACTACACGCAGGGCGCGCTGTTCGCGCTGACGCTGGACCTGACGCTGCGCAGCCGCAGTGCGGCGACGCTCGACGACGTGATGCGCGCGCTGTGGCGGCGCCACGGCGCCGCCGGCAGCCCCGGCGTGGCCGAGGACGAATTGCCCGGGCTGGTGCGTGAAGTCAGCGGGCTCGACCTGCGCCGGCTGTTCGCGCGCCACGTCGACGGCTGCGCCGAGCTGCCGCTGCGCCGGCTGCTGGCCGCGTTCGGCGTACGCTGGCGCCACGCCGACGCCGATGCGCTGAGCAGCCTCGGCCTGCGTCTGGACGACGCCCAGGGCTGGCCGCAGGTGCGCCAGGTGCTCAGTGATTCATGGGCGCAGCGCGCCGGGCTGGCCCCCGGCGACCTGCTGATCGCGCTCGACGGCGAGCGCGCCAGCGTCGAGGCGCTGCGTCGGCGCCACGCGCGCAGCCGCGCCGGCGACGTCTGGCGCATGCACCTGATGCGCGACGCGCGGCTGCTGGAGCTGAGCGCGGCGCTGGGCGCGCCGCTGCCCGGCCCGGTGCAGCTGGATTTCGCACCGCGCGCCAGCGCCGCCGCGCTGCGCCGGCGCCGCGGCTGGCTCGACGGCACCCCTTCCACCGAGATGACCAAGGAGACACGATGAACCCGGAAAACCTGTTGCTCGAAACCGACGGCGCGGTCGCGCTGATCCGCCTGCATCGCCCCAAGCAGCTCAACGCGCTGAACGACGCGCTGATGGACGAGCTCGGCGCGGCGCTGGCCGCGTTCGACGCCGACGACACCATCGGCTGCATTGTGCTGACCGGCAGCGAGCGTGCCTTCGCCGCCGGCGCCGACATCGCGGCGATGGCGCCGAAGACCTTCGACCAGGTGCTGCGCGAGGACTTCATCAGCCGCAACTGGGAGCAGATCCTGCGCGTGCGCAAGCCGGTGATCGCCGCGGTGGCCGGCTACGCGCTCGGCGGCGGCTGCGAGCTGGCGATGATGTGCGACTTCATCATCGCCGCCGACGACGCCCGCTTCGGCCAGCCCGAAATCAAGATCGGCATCATTCCCGGCGCCGGCGGCACGCAGCGTCTGCCGCGCGCGGTGGGCAAGTCCAAGGCGATGGACATGGTGCTGAGCGCGCGCATGATGGACGCGCAGGAGGCCGAGCGCGCCGGCCTGGTGTCGCGCGTGGTGCCGGCCGCGCGCCTGCTCGACGAGGCCATGGACACCGCGCGCATCATTGCCGCGTTCCCGCGCCAGAGTGTGATGATGGCCAAGGAATGCGTGAACCGCGCCTACAGCGTGCCGCTGGCCGACGGGCTGCTGTTCGAGCGCCGCGCCTTCCACAGCCTGTTCGCGACCCACGACCAGAAGGAAGGCATGGACGCGTTTCTCGCCAAGCGCACGCCGAAGTTCGAGAACCGCTGACCGGGCCCTTGCCGACGCATTTGTTTGCCGGTAGAATCGTCGGTCTTTGGCGCTTTAGCTCAGTCGGTTAGAGCGACGGAATCATAATCCGCAGGTCCGGGGTTCGAGTCCCTGAAGCGCCACCAACGCACACTGCGGCCCCCGCGGGTCGCCCCCAGCCGCAAGTTCCGCACAGGTCTTGCGGCTTTTTCACATCAGCCCGATGCCATGGACGCGACGCGCAAGGGCCTGATCCTCGCTGGAGGATCGGGCACGCGGCTTTACCCGGTGACGCAGGCGGTGAGCAAGCAGTTGCTGCCGGTGTACGACAAGCCGATGATCTATTACCCGCTGGCCACGCTGATGCTGGCCGGCATGCGCGACGTGCTGATCATCTCGACGCCGCAGGACACGCCGCGCTTCACCCAGCTGCTGGGCGACGGCAGCCAGTGGGGCCTGAACCTGCAGTACGCGGTGCAGCCCTCGCCCGACGGACTGGCGCAGGCGTTTCGCATCGGCCGCGATTTCATCGGCTCAAGCCCGAGCAGCCTGGTGCTGGGCGACAACCTGTTCTGGGGCCACGATCTGCAGCCGCAGCTGCGCGCCGCCGACGCGCACCGCGCGGGCGCGACGGTGTTCGCCTACCACGTGCTCGACCCCGAGCGCTACGGCGTGGTCGAGTTCGACGCGGCGGGACGCGCGATCAGCATCGAGGAGAAGCCGCGCCAGCCGAAGAGCAACTTCGCGGTCACCGGGCTGTACTTCTACGACAACGACGTGGTCGACATCGCCGCCACACTCAAGCCTTCGGCGCGCGGCGAGCTGGAGATCACCGACGTCAATCGCATCTACCTCGAGCAGGGCCGGCTGCAGGTGCAGACGCTGGGGCGCGGCTACGCCTGGCTCGACACCGGCACCCACGACAGCCTGCTCGACGCCGGCCAGTTCATCTCGACGATCGAGAAGCGCCAGGGGCTGAAAGTCGCCTGCCCGGAGGAAATCGCGTTCCGCCAGCGCTGGATCGACGCCGCGCAGCTCGAGCGACTGGCCGAGCCGATGAAGAAGAATGGCTACGGACAATACCTGCTGCGACTGCTCGCCGAACCCCTGCGCTGAACCCGACGATGCCCTTGACCGCCACTGCGACCGCGCTGCCCGAGGTGCTGCTGCTCGAACCGAAAGTGTTCGGCGACGCCCGCGGCTTTTTCTTCGAGAGCTACAGCCGGCGCGATTTCGCCGCGGCCACCGGCATCGACGTCGAATTCGTGCAGGACAACCACAGCGCCTCGGTGCGCGGCGTGCTGCGCGGCATCCACTACCAGTTGCAGCATGCGCAGGGCAAGCTGGTGCGTGTCGTCGCCGGCAGCGTATGGGACGTCGCCGTCGACCTGCGCCGCGGCTCGGCCACGTTCGGACGCTGGGTCGGCGTCGAGCTGTCGGCCGAGAACCGCCGCCAGCTGTGGGTCCCGCCCGGCTTCGGTCACGCCTTCATCACGCTGAGCGAGCGTGCCGAATTCCTCTACAAGACCACCGACTACTGGTATCCGGAGCACGAGCGCAGCGTGCGCTGGGACGACCCCGAGCTGGCCATCGCCTGGCCGCAGCTCGACGCGGCGCCGCGCCTGGCGGCGAAGGACGCCGCGGCGCCGCTGCTGCGCGACGCCGAGCTCTACTGACGCGGCGCCGCGGTCGCGCCTAAAATCCGCGGTCCCGCTCCCTGCCTTTTCAGGCCCGGCACCATGAATCGCGTGCTCCGCTTCACCCGACCCCGCGTCGCGGGCGCCCTGTGCGCGGCCGCGTGGCTGCTGACATCCGCGCATGCCGCCCCCGTACTGCGCATGTTCCCGGCCGGCAGCCTGCAGGGCCAGGCCACGTTCGGCGCCTGGCCGCTGCTGCAGGTCAACTGCGTCGACTACACGCTGGGACCGGGCGTGCGCGTGCTCGACCGCGCGCAGCGCGCGCTGTTGACCGGCCAGCTGCCCGGGCTGCAGGGGCGCATCGTGTTCCAGCGCGACGCGCAGGGCAATGTGTTCCGCGTCTGGTTCCTCGACCCGACCGACCCGTCGCTGCGCGCGGTTCCCGCAGCGCCCTCGAGCTGTCTGTTCGGAAACGCCTGACCCATGAAGAAGCTCTACATCAAGACTTTCGGCTGCCAGATGAACGAGTACGACTCGGCCAAGATGGCCGACGTGCTCGCGCAGGGCAGCGCCTACCAGACCACCGACGCGATCGACGACGCCGACCTGATCCTGCTCAACACCTGCTCGATCCGCGAGAAGGCGCAGGACAAGGTGTTCAGCGATCTCGGCCGGCTGCGCGCGCTGAAGGCGGCGCGCCCCGCGCTGCGCATCGGCGTGGCCGGTTGCGTGGCCAGCCAGGAAGGTGCGGCGATCATCGAGCGCGCGCCTTACGTCGACCTCGTGTTCGGCCCGCAGACCCTGCACCGGCTGCCCGCGCTGCTCGAACAGCGCGAGCGCAGCGGGAACGCCCAGGTCGACGTCAGCTTCCCCGAGATCGAGAAATTCGATCACCTGCCGGCGGCGCGCGCCGACGGCGCCAGCGCCTTCGTCTCGATCATGGAAGGCTGCAGCAAGTATTGCAGCTACTGCGTCGTGCCCTATACCCGCGGCGAGGAGGTCTCGCGCCCGCTGGGCGACGTGCTGACCGAGGTCGCCGAGCTGGCCGCGCAGGGCGTGCGCGAGATCACGCTGCTGGGGCAGAACGTCAACGCCTGGCGCGGCGAGGTCGACGGCGCCGACGGCGACTTCGCGCTGCTGCTCGACTACGTCGCGGCGATTCCCGGCGTCGAGCGGCTGCGCTACACGACCAGCCATCCGAACGAATTCACGCCGCGGCTGATCGCCGCGCACGGCCGCATCGCGCAGCTGGTACCGCATGTGCACCTGCCGGTGCAGCACGGCTCCGACCGCATGCTGGCGGCGATGAAGCGCGGCTACACCGCGCTGCAGTACAAGCAGATCGTGCGTCGGCTGCGCGCCGCGCGCCCCGGCATCAGCGTGTCGACCGATTTCATCGTCGGCTTTCCCGGCGAGACCGACGCCGACTTCGCGCAGCTGATGCAGCTGGTCGACGACGTCGGCTTCGACGCCAGCTTCAGTTTCATCTTCAGCCCGCGTCCGGGGACACCGGCGGCCAGCCTGGCCGACGATACCCCGCACGAGGTCAAGCTGCAGCGGCTGCAGACGCTGCAGGCACGCATCGAGGCCCATGCGCAGGCGATCTCGCAAGCCATGGTCGGCAGCGTGCAGCGCGTGCTCGTCGAGGGGCCGAGCCGCAAGGACCCGGGTGAGCTGCAGGGCCGCACCGAGAACAACCGCATCGTCAACTTCGCCGGTGCGCCGGCGTTGATCGGCGCACTGGTCGAGCTGCGCATCAGCGCGGCGCTGCCGCATTCGCTGCGCGGCGAGCCGCCGCTGGCGAGCGCCGCCTGAACGCGTCGCAGCGCGGCGCGTAGCGTGAGGCGACGCGCGATGCCCGAGCCGCCCCTGCGCACTGGGCGCGTTGCGCGCCGCGGGGGCCGGCTGCGCTGGCCGCTGGCGCTGGCGCTGGCAGCCCTCGGGGGTAGCGGCGCGCTGCTGCTGCGCGAACGCGCTGCGGCGCACGAAATCGCCGCGGCGACCCTTGCGCTGCTCGGCGCCGCGCTGGCCTTGCTGCTCGCGCTGCTCTTCGCCGCACGGCAACGGGTGCGCGCACGCGCCGCCGCCGCGCGCCTGGCGGCGCTGCTCGCGGCGTCGGCCGACGCCATCGTCGGCAGCGACCGCGACGGCACCATCCGCAGCTGGAACCGTGCCGCCGAGCAGTTGTTCGGGCTGCCTGCGGCGCAGGCCATAGGCGGCGACGCGGCGCGCCTGGTGCCACCCGAGCTGGCCGACGCCGAGGCCGCGCGCCGTCAGCGCGTGCTCGCCTCCGGCGCGGTGTCGCAGCAGGAGACCGTGCGTCTCGGCGCCGACGGCCGCCGCGTCGCGGTGGCGACGACGCTGTTCGCGCTCGGCCCCGGAGTCGGCGAGATCGTGCGCGACATCTCGCTGAGCAAGGGGGCGCAGGATGCGCTGCGCCTGGCCCACGAGCGCCTCGCGCTGGCGCTGGAGACCACGCAGTTGTCACTGTGGGATTACGACGTCGGCGCCGGCCTGGTGCACTTCGACGCGCAATGGCAGGCCATGACCGGCGACGCGCCGGGCGCCCGGCCGGTCACCGAGCTCGCGCAGCGGGTGCACGCCGACGACGCCGCCGCACTGCGCGCCGCGCTGGCCGCGTCGCTGCGCAGCGATGCGGTCGCGTTCCACGCCGATTTCCGCTTCCGCGCGGCGTCCGGCGAGTGGCGCTGGCTGCGCGGCACCGGGCGCGTGGTCGAACGCGACGCGCACGGGCGCGCGCTGCGCGCGATCGGCACCCATCTGGACATCAGCGAGCGCAAGGCCGACGAGGAGCGGCTGCGCCGCGCCGCGTTCCACGACCAGCTCACCGCGCTGCCCAACCGCCGCGCGCTGTCCGAACATCTGCCGCGCGCGATCGCGCGCGCGCGCCGCAGTGGCCGGCCGCTGGCGCTGGGCATGATCGATCTCGACGACTTCAAGCCGGTCAACGACACCTGGGGACACGGTGCCGGCGACCGCCTGCTGCAGCAGCTCGCCGCGCGCCTGCAGGCGAATCTGCGCGCTGCCGACTATCTGGCGCGCATCGGTGGCGACGAGTTCGTCGTCGTCGTCGAGGATCTCGACGCGCAGCAGCCCATGCCGCAGCTCGAAGCCGCGCTGGGCCGGCTGCACGAGGCGGTCGAAGTCGCGTTCGACCTGGGCGACGGCGTGCGCGCCGAAGTCGGCATGGCCGCCGGGGTCGCGCTGTACCCGGTCGACGCGCAGGACGCCGACGCGCTGCTGCGCCAGGCCGACGCGGCGATGTACCTGACCAAGCAGCACAAGCATGACCGCCAGCGCTGGTGGCGACTGGGCGCGGCCAGCACCGACTGGCAGCCGCAGCCCGAGCAGGCCTTCGATCCCTGGGGGGACGAGGCGAGCGCGCTGCTGGGCAAGTGCGCCGCGCTGCTGCGCGCCGCGGTGGACAACCACGTCGCTCGGTTCTACGACCCCACCCAGCCGGGAGCCGCGCAACGTGCGGCGCTGTTCGCGCGGCTGGCCGCCGACGAGTTCGACACCTTGCGCCAGCGCCACGCGGCCTTCCTCGTCGCGCTGTTCGAGCCGGCGCGCGACGCCGCGGCGATCGCCGACGAGGGCGCCGCGCTGGGACGGGTGCACGGTCTGGTCGGCGTCGACGCGCCGCAGCTGGTGCAGGCCTCCGAGCTGCTGCGCAAGCGCCTCAGCGAACACCTGAACGCGGCGCCGATGCCCGCGCGCGAGCGCTACCGGCTGCTGCTGGTGGCCGACGCAAGGCTGCAGACCCAGCTGCAGGCCCAGCTCGACGCCGCCGCGCAGGTGCACGCCGACTACCTCGGCGTGCTGGCGGCGCCGCTGCCGGCCGCCGGCACGCTGTGGATCGACGCGCTGCGCGTCGAGCTGGATCGTCTCGGCAGCTTGCCCGGCGTGCTCGCCGCGCTGCTGATGCGGCTGGGGCCGCGCGGCGTGTTCGCGGTCGAGGGCGCGTCCGGGCCGCACAGCGCCGAGATCGGCGAAGTGCTGCAGCGCCCCGGCCTGGAGGCCGTGGTCGACCCCGGATCGCCGCGTGGCCAGGGCCTGAGCGCGCTGGCCTGGCGCAGCGGCGAGATCTGCAGCAGTGCCGCCTACCAGAGCGATGCGCGCTATCAGAGCTGGCGCGGCCGCGCCGGCGCGATCGGCCTGCGCTCGGCCTTGAGCGTGCCGGTGCACGGACGCGGCGCGCAGGTCGTGGCCGTCGTCAGCCTGTTCGGCGCCTGGCCGAGCCAGTTCGAATCGCCCGCCATGCAGCAGTTCGCGCGCGGCGTGCAGCAGCGCTGGGAGCAGGTGTGGGCGCGCTGCTCGACACCGGCACCGGCCATCGGCGCGCAACAGGCGGCGGCGCTGCGCGAGCGCCTGTTCGCCGGCGGACTGCAGATGTACCTGCAGCCCGTGCTCGATCTGCGCGACGGCAGCGTGCACAAGGTCGAGGCGCTGGCCAGGCTGCAGCTCGCCGACGGCGCCGTGCTGCCGCCGACCGCGTTCCTCGCGGTGCTGGGCGACGCCGACCTCGACCACGTATTCCGCCTCGGCCTCGACCTCGCGTTGCAGCACCGCCAGCGCCTGCTCGGCGCCGGCCATGCGATCGACGTGTCGGTCAATCTGGCCCCGGCCACCTTGCTCGACCCCGACTGCCCGCGCTGGGTCGAGGAGGCGCTCAGGCGCCACGCGATGGCGCCGCAGCACCTGAGCCTGGAACTGCTGGAGAGCGACGGCATCGATTCGGCGGCGCAGGACGAGGCGATCGAGCAGCTGGTGCGGCTAGGCGTCAAGCTGGTGATGGACGACCTCGGCTCCGGCTACAGCAGCCTGCGACGGCTGTCGTCGCTGCCGTTCGACGCCATCAAGATCGATCAGAGCCTGACGCTGAACCTGCGGCGCGCGCCGCTGATGAGCTTGCCGCTGATCCGCGCCATCGTCCAGCTCGGCGCCGATCTCGAGCGTCATGTCGTGGTCGAGGGGCTCGAGGACCGCGGCATGATCGAAGCGGCGTTGGCGCTGGGCGCGGCACAGGGGCAGGGACACGCGCTGGCACCGCCCCTGGCGCCCGAGGCCTTCGTCGAGTGGCTGCGCGACTACGCGCCGCCGGTGCGGCCCGGCCGCGTCGACACCTTCCTCGGCGCGCTCGCGCAACACTGGATGCGCCTGCAGAACGGGCCGCCGGACGCGGCTGCTGCGGCTGCGGCGACGTCGGCGCTCGGCGCCTTCCTCGCGGCCCGGGGACTGCGCGAGGCCGCCGCGTGGCACGCGGACGGCGGGCGCGAAGCCGGCCAGCGACTGCTGGCCTGGCTGGTCGAGCGCGTCGCCGACGAAGGCGAGGCACGCGTTACTTGATCGCCAGCCGCAGCGTGTCCCAGGCGCGCTTGAAGAAACCGGCGCGCTGCACCGTGCCGAGCGCGACCAGCGGATAGCTGGCCAGCGGCCGGCCGTCGAGCGTGACCTGCAGGTGGCCGATGTCCTGGCCGCGCGCGATCGGCGCCACCAGCGGGTCGACGCGCTGCAGCACACTGCGCAGGCGCGCGCCTTCGCCGCGCGGCACGCTGACGGCGATCGGGCGCAGGCTGCCGAGGCCGACATGGTCCTGCTCACCCTTCCACACCGGCGCGCTGACCAGCGCCTGATTGGGGACGGCCAAGCGCACGTCGTCGAAGTTCTGGTAGCCCCAGTTCAGCAGTTCCTCGCTCTCGGCGCCGCGTGCGCGCTCGCTGGGCGTGCCCATCACGACCGTCAGCAGACGGCGCGGCCCGTTGGGAAACTGGCGCAGCGCCGTGGCGATCATGCAGTAGCCCGCGTCCTTCGTGTAACCGGTCTTCATGCCGTCGACCGAGGGGTCGGTGAACAGCAGGCTGACGCGGTTGGGCTGCGTGATGTGGTTGTAGGTGAATTCCTTGGTTTTGAAGTAGCGCGCGAAATCCTGCGGGAAGTCGGTGATGATGTGCGAGGCGATGATCGCCAGGTCGTGCGCGCTGCTGTGGTGTCCCGGGTCGGGCAGGCCGGTCGGGTCCATGAAATGGGTGTTCGCCAGGCCCCATTGCTCGGCCTGGCGGTTCATCATCTCGACGAAAGTCGCGGTCGACCCGGCGACGGTCTGCGCCAGCGTCATCGCCGCGTCGTTGCCCGATTGCACGATCATGCCGAACAGCAGGTCGTCGACCGACACCGGAACGCGCGGGTCGATGAACATGCGCGAGCCGCCGGTGCGCCACGCCGCGTCGGTCTCGCGCACCATCTGCGCGCGCTTGACGCGACCGTCGGCGATCGCCTTGAAGGTCAGATAGGCGGTCATCAGCTTGGTCAGCGACGCCGGCGCCGCGACCGCATCGGCGTTGTGCGCGGCCAGCACCTGGCCGCTGGTCATGTCGAGCACCAGCCAGCTGCGCGCGTCCAGCGCCGGCGGCGTGACGGCGTCGAGCAGCGCGGCGGTGGCGCCGGTGGCGGCGTTGCCGGGCGTGGCGGGCGCGGCGCTCGCGAAGGCGGCGCCGCCGTGCAGCGCGACGCACAAGCTACCCAGCAGCAGGGCGCTCTGGAGGTGAATTCGGGGACGGAGAGACTTCATCTTCGAACTGCGGGAAGGGGGCATCAACAGGAGACGACGCCGCTCGTGGCGCCGCAGGTTCTCACCATAGCAGGGCCGGCCCGGGCGTGTCGTATGCAAGCGTTTCGCGGGCTCTCAAGCCATCGCCGGGCCGCCCCAAGATTGCTTGACCCCACGGGGGGGGGCACTCAGAGCGCGCTGCCGTGCCAGGCGCACACCCAGTCCTTCAGCGGCGTGAGCATGCCGTGGAAGAAATGGCCGCTGCCTGGCGCGACCAGCACCGGCTGCTGCTGCGGCCTCGCCCAGTCGAGCACCGCGGCCAGCGGAACGACTTCGTCGGCCTCGCCGTGCACGACCAGCATGCGCTCGGCCAGCAGCTGCGGCTCGCGCAAGGCCGGCAGCGCGAAATTGACCACGGCCGGGCCGATCAGCGTCAGGTGGCGCGGCGCGCGTCCGGCCTCGCGCAGCCTTGCGGCCAGCGCTGCGGCGACGTAGGCGCCGAACGAGAAGCCGGCCAGCGCCAGCTGCGGCGCCGCGCCGAGTTCGTCCTGCAACGCTTGCCACTGGTGCTCGAGCAGGCGTTGCAAGTCGTCGCTTTCGCCGCGGCCGCCGTCAAAACTACCGCCGCTTGCGCCGACGCCGCGAAAATTCGGCCGCAGCGCGATGAAACCGAGCTGCACCCAGGCGCGTGCGAGGGTCTGCGCAACCTTGTTGTCGAGCGTGCCGCCGTGCAAGGGGTGCGGATGGGCGACCAGCGCGAGCCCGCGCGGCGCGCCTGCCGGGCGGTCCAATGCGAATTCGATGGCGCCGGCCGCGCCGGCGATGCTCAGGCGCTGGGTCTGGCGGTTCATCGCGGCGTGTCGCTGTCGGGCAGGCGCAGGCGCTCGACGACTTCGCCCGCGCGCAAGTGACGTTCGACGATCTCGTCGATGTCGGCCTGGTCGACGTAGGTGTACCAGACTCCCTCGGGGTAGACGACGCACACCGGGCCCTCATCGCAGCGATCGAGGCAGCCGGCGCGGTTCACGCGCACCTGGCCGGGGCCGGCCAGGCCGGCGGCCTTGACCGCGCTCTTGCAATGATCGAACGCGGCCTCGGCGCCGTGCTCGGCGCAGCACGCGCGACCGTCGTCGCGCACGTTGAGACAGAAGAAGATGTGGCGTTGGAAATACATCGAAGGGTCACTCAGAACGGCTTCGCGACGACCAGCGGCACGATCACGAACATCGCGATGGTCGGAATTTCATTGAACCAGCGATACCACACGTGGTCGTGGCGGCTGCGGCCCTGCTCGAACGCACGCAACTGGCCCTTGCAGGCACCGTGGAAAGCAAGCAGCACCAGCACCATCGTCAGCTTCGCGTGCATCCAACCGTTGCCCGGACCGTGCAGGCCGATGCCGAAACCCAGCCACAGCACCAGGCCGAAGCCGAGCGCCGGCACCATCAGCAGCGTCGTGAAACGGTACAGCTTGCGCGCCATCAACAGCAGCCGCTGCCGCTCGGCTTCGCTGTCCGCCGGCACCATCGCCAGGTTGACGTAGATGCGCGGCAGGTAGAACAGGCCGGCGAACCATGAAATCACGAAAATGATGTGCAGCGACTTGACCCAGAGATAAGCCATGTTTGTCCTCGGTTCGAACCTGCAGTGTAGTTTTCCCGAGGCGGCTGCGGACAGGCGAAAAAAATCCCCGCCGCGCGACACGGCGGCCACGCGGCAGGGCAACAGCCTTGAAGCCAAGGCACCCGCTCAGGGAGGAAAAGCGGGAGGTGGCGTCACCACCTGTGCAGGTAGATTCGGCTAAGCTGCAAGGGTTCCGCCCCGCGCGTCAGCCCCCCCGTAAAAAAATGTCACTTCCTGCCTACCCCACGCTGCGCATGCGTCGGCTGCGCCGCGACGATTTCAGCCGCCGTCTGGTGCGCGAACACCGCCTCAGCGTCGATGACCTGATCCTGCCGGTGTTCGTGCTCGACGGCGAGGGCCGCCGCGAGGCGGTCGCGTCGATGCCCGGCGTCGAGCGCCTGAGCATCGACCAGCTGTTGCCGGTGGCCGCCGAGTGCGTGCGCCTGGGCGTTCCGGTGATGGCCCTGTTCCCGGTCATCGACCCGGCGCTGAAGACCCCGGACGGCCTCGAGGCGGTGAACCCCGACGGCCTGGTGCCGCGCACCGTGCGCGCGTTGAAGCAGGCCTTTCCGCAACTCGGCGTGCTGACCGATGTCGCGCTCGACCCCTACACCTCGCACGGCCAGGACGGGCTGCTCGACGCCACCGGCTACATCATGAACGAGCCCACCGTCGAAGTGCTGGTACGCCAGGCGCTGGTGCACGCGCAGGCCGGCGTCGACGTCGTCGCCCCCAGCGACATGATGGACGGTCGCATCGGCGCGATCCGCGGCGCGCTCGAAGGCGCCGGGCACATCCACACCCGGATCATGGCGTACAGCGCGAAATACGCCAGCGCGTTCTACGGACCGTTCCGCGACGCGGTCGGCTCGGCGAACAACCTCGGCCGCGCCGACAAGAAGGTCTACCAGATGGACCCGGGCAATTCCGACGAGGCGTTGCGCGAAGTCCAGCTCGACATCGCCGAAGGCGCCGACATGGTGATGGTCAAGCCCGGCATGCCTTATCTGGACATCGTGCGCCGCGTCAAAGACGAATTCCGCATGCCGACCTTCGTCTACCAGGTCAGCGGCGAGTACGCGATGCTGAAGGCCGCCGCGGCCAACGGCTGGCTCGACGGCGACGCGGTGATGATGGAGTCGCTGCTCGGCTTCAAGCGCGCCGGCGCCGACGGCATCCTGAGCTATTTCGCGCTCGACGCGGCACGCGCCCTGCAGCGCGACTGATCCAACGCGCCGCCGGGCAAGGCCGGCGCGCGCGTTCAGCCGAGCACGACCCAGACCACCGCGAGCCAGCCCAGCGCGAAGTTCAGCTGCACCAGCCGGTGCACGTGCTGCAGCGCCGCGCCGGCTGTTGCCCAGTCGGCGCGGCGCGCGGCGCGGCGCGCGCGCGCCAGCGGACCGAACTGGATGAACGCGAACACTGCGATCATGACCAGGCCGATGCCGCCCATCGCGACCCAGCCGGTCGGCGCCGCGGCGCCGGCCGCGCCCAGCGCGGCGCCGCCGCTGCCCAGCAGCAGCGCAATGCTCAGCCACACCAGTGGAAAGAAGCGCGACAACACCGCGAGCAGCAGCCGCGGGCGCGACGGCGGCTCGAGCTCGGCCAACGCCGCCGGACGCACCGCAGCGAGCATCACGCTCATGCCGCCGAGCCAGACGATCGCACCCACCATGTGCGCCAACAACAGCCATCGCGTCATCGAAGTCCTCCGTTAGCGCCTTCGCGGCGCGACATGAATTGCTTGATCTGCAACAAATCGCAGCCCCTCATCCAGAAAAACCCTGGTATGCGGCCGCGCATCCCTTATACTTCCGCTGTTTTCCCTGCCCGGTTTGTCGTCTTCGCCCGACGTGAACCCCCCGTGCGAACCCGTCTTTCGTGCTGACCGAGCCGAAATTCGAACCGCGGCACCGGGCGCCGACGAAGCCCCCGGGGGGTGCCCCCCGATCCCGTGACCGCGCTGGTGCGCGGTCGTCCTTTGCCTGACATTTTCGCCGACCACCGTGCACGCCACCGATTCCTGGCAGGACGACGCCGACGACAGCCGCCCCCCGCTGAGCCGGGAGCAGGCGCAGCAGCTGCTGGCCGCCAAGCCCGGCGTGTCGGTGTGGCGCGTGATCGCGCTGCAGGCGCTGGTCGCGCTGCTCGTGGCCGCAGCCGCGTGGCCGCTGGGCGGCGTCGCCGCCGCGCTGTCGGCGCTGTGGGGCGGCGCCATCGTGATGCTGCCCGCGGCGCTGTTCGCCGGCGGCATGCGCCGCTGGCTGGTCAATCTGCCGCCGGCCTACGCGCTGTTCGGCTTCGCCTTCGGCGAACTGCTCAAGATCGCGCTGACCGTCGTGCTGCTGGTGCTCGCGCCGCGCGTGCTCGGCCGCCAACTTCTGCTCTGGCCGGCCTTGCTCGCCGGCCTCGTCGTCACGCTGCAGGTGTACTGGGTCGCGCTGCTGTTGCGCGGCCGCCGCAAGCGCTGACCCCCAGGATTCCCATCGCCCTCGATCGCTGACCCGACCGACTTCCCATGTCCGCAGAACAGACCCCCATCACCGCCGGTGAATACATCATTCACCACCTGACGCAGTGGACCAGCGCGCCGCGCGGCGGCGTGATCGATTTCAGCGTCGTCGACGTCGACTCGATCATCTTCGCGGTCGGCCTGGGTGCGCTCGCCTGCTTCGTGCTGTGGCGCGTCGCGCGCAGCATGACCAGCGGCGTGCCGGGACGCATGCAGGCCGCGGTCGAGTTCCTCGTCGAGTTCGTCGACGAGCAGGCGCGCGGAATCGTGCGCAACGCCAAATCTCGCGAATTCGTCACGCCGCTGGCGTTCATCTCGTTCATCTGGATCGTGATGATGAACCTGATGGATCTGCTTCCGGTCGACCTGATGCCGCACCTGTGGCAGGCCGCGCACCCGGGCGTCGACCCCGAGCACGTGTTCCTGCGCGTCGTGCCGACCGCCGACCTGTCGGTCGCGCTGGGCATGTCGATCACCGTCCTGCTGCTGAGCCTTTACTACGGCATCAAGATCAAGGGCCTCGGCGGCTGGCTGCACGAGCTGTTCACGGCGCCGTTCGGCAACCACCCGCTGCTGTGGCCGCTGAACTTCGCGATGCAGCTGCTCGAGTACCTGGCCAAGACCCTGTCGCACGGCATGCGACTGTTCGGCAACCTGTACGCCGAAGAAATCCTGTTCATGATCATCGCGCTGATGGGCGCCGTCGGCCTGAGCAATCTGACCGGCTGGGCGCTGTTCTTCGGCAACATCGCCGCCGGCCTCGCCTGGTCGATTTTCAGCATGCTGGTCATCGTGTTGCAAGGCTTCATCTTCATGATGCTGACCCTGGTCTACATCGGCCAAGCGCACGACCACCATTGACGCACCTCTGATTCGCTTTTCCGCTTTTTTCCACTGACTTTCAACCTTACAACAGGAGTTTTTCATGGACCACGTTCTCGGTTTCGTCGCTCTGGCCGCCGGCCTGATCATCGGCCTGGGTGCGAACGGCGCCTGTATCGGCATCGGCATCATGGGCAGCAAGTACCTCGAGTCGGCCGCCCGCCAGCCCGAGCTGATGAACGAACTGCAAACCAAGATGTTCCTGCTCGCCG
>JAKAHP010000026.1 GCA_021825505.1 Pseudomonadota bacterium | reverse complement strand
CGGCGCCGGCGCGGCGTGCCTGGCCCCGCAGGCCTTCGCGCTCGACGCCTGGATGCAGGTGTTGCGCGCGGCCGCACTGGTGGTGGGCGTCGACACCGGCCTGCTGTATCTGGGCGCCGCGGTCGGCACACCGGCGGTGGCGATTCACGCCGGCTCGTCGCCGCACAGTGTCGACTTCGAATCGGCCGCACCGTGGCGCTGCCTGGGCGACGACGGTGCGCCGCCGTCGCTCGACGCGGTGCTTGCGGCGGTGGCGTCGGTGCTGGCGGCGGGGCAGGGCGCGCGATGACGCCGCGTCCCGCGCCGCGCTGGGCGCTGGTGCTGTACAGCTGGGCGTGGCGCCTGCTGTTGCCGCTGGCGCTGGCGCGGCTGTGGTGGCGTGGACGGCGCGAGCCGCTGTACCGCGCCTGGTTGGGCGAGCGGCTCGGGCGGTATCGCAACGCGCCGCCACGCGGCGACGACGCCACGCTGCTGGTCTGGGTGCACGCGGTGTCGCTGGGCGAGACGCGCGCCGCGGCTCCATTGCTCGACGCGCTGCGCCAGGCGCAGCCGGGGCTGCGCGTGCTGCTCACGCATATGACCGCCAGCGGCCGCGACGCCGGGCGCGGCCTGCTGCGCGACGGCGATCTGCAGCTGTGGCTGCCCTACGACCTGCCCGGCGCATTGCGCCGCTTCCTGCGCCACTGGCGCCCGGCGCTGGGCGTGCTGATGGAAACCGAGATCTGGCCGAACCTGCTCGCGGTGTGCGCCGAGCAGGGGGTGCCGCTGCTGCTGGCCAATGCGCGGCTGTCGCCGCGCAGTGCGGCGCGCTGGGCGCGCTGGCCGCGGCTGGCCGCGGCGGCGTTCGGCGCGATCACCAGCGCGGCGGCGCAGACCGCCGACGATGCGGCCCGACTGCGCGCGCTGGGCGTGGTCGATGCGATCGTCGCCGGCAACCTGAAATTCGACCGTCCCAGCGACGCGCAGCTGCATGCGCTGGGGCGGCGCTGGCGCGCGCAGGCAGCGCGCCCGGTGCTGCTGCTGGCGTCGACGCGTGAGCAGAACGGCGTCGCCGAGGAGAGCCTGCTGCTCGACGCGATGCCGGCGGCGCTGCGTGCGCGCGTGCTCGTCGTGCTGGTGCCGCGCCACCCGCCGCGTTTCGACGGCGTGGCGCGCATCGCGCAGCAGCATGGCCTGCGCGTCGCGCGGCGCAGCGAGGCGCTGCCCGCGGCCGATACCGAGCTGTGGCTGGGCGACAGCCTGGGCGAAATGGCCGCCTACTTCGCGATGGCCGACGCCGCTTTCGTCGGCGGCAGCCTGCTGCCGCTGGGTGGGCAGAACCTGATCGAGGCCTGTGCCGAGGGCTGCCCGGTGGTGATGGGGCCGCACACCTTCAACTTCGCGCAGGCCGCCGAGCAGGCCGCCGCCGCCGGCGCCATGCGTCAGGTCGACGACGCCGCCGCGGTGTGGCGTGCGCTGCAGGACTGGCTCGACCAGCCGACGCGGCGCGAGGCCGCGCAACGCGCCGCGCTGGCGTTCAGCGCCGCGCACCGCGGCGCCGCCGCCGCGCACGCGGCCTGGATCGCGCAGCACCTTCCGGCGCGCTGATCGTTACGCTCGGCGCATGCCGGCGCTGCGCGCGGCGATGTGCCCCCTTGGAGTCAGTACGTCGGCACGCTCGGGTCGATCTCGCGCGACCAGGCGGTGATGCCGCCTTGCAGGTTGTAGACCTGCGTGTAGCCGTTTTGCGCGAGGAAGTTCGCGACCTGCATGCTGCGTCCGCCGCTGCGGCACATCACCAGCACCTTGCGGTCACGCGCGATCTCGGCGCTGCGCAGCGGAATCGTCGCCATCGGAATCGCGCTGCAGCTGAACGCCGGGTGACGGATCGACGCGCGCTCGAGTTCCCAGGGTTCGCGCACGTCGACGATCTGCCACTGCGCGAGTTGATCCGCGCGGTTGTCGAGCATGTCGGCCAATTCTGCGACCGTGAACTGTTCGATCATCACTCGACCTTTCAGAAGCGGAAGCGCGGCGTTTCGGCGAAGCCGTGCAGGCGCGGCGCGACGGTGTCGAACAGGTCGACGACCTTGCTGTCGCTGGCGCTGACGCGCGTCAGGCGCTGCGCGCGCATCATCGGCGCGTCGCCGACGATCGCGCACAGGCGCCCGCCGACCTTGAGCCGAGCCACCAGCGCGTCGGGAATCTGGGCCACCGAACCCGACAGCAGGATCGCGTCGAACTCACCCGGCGGCAATTCGCGCGAGGCGTCCAGACAGCGCACCGTGGCGTTGAGCACGCCGGCGTGGCGCAGCCGCGCCTGCGCGGCTTCAGCCAGCTCCGGGTGGATCTCGACGGTGGTGACCTGGGCGGCGCTGTGGCCGAGCAGTGCGGCGACGAAGCCGCTGCCGGTGCCGATCTCGAGCACCGATTCGTGCTTGCGCAGCGCCAGCTCCTGCAGCAGGCGCGCCTCGACCCGGGGCGCCAGCATCGATTCGCCGCAGGGCAGCGGAATCTCCATGTCGGTGAACGCCAGGTTGCGGTAGGCGGCCGGCACGAAGTCCTCGCGCTTGACCGCGCCGAGCAGGTCGAGGACATCCGCGGCAAGTACGTCCCACGGACGCACCTGCTGCTCGATCATGTTGAAGCGGGCTTGTTCGAAATCCATGTCTGTACGCGAGGCGATCGAAAGCCCCCGATTCTAGCGGCTGGCCGCGACGCGCCACGAGCGATGCGCGTGTTCTTGCGTCAGATCGAAAAGCGGAGGTAACCCGACGTAACCTGGGGTCCTCCGATATCAAGAACGATTATCATTACCTGCGTCAAATCCACACGGAAACTTTCATGAATTCCCGCCCGGGTGCCGCGCTTGCTGCGGTGCCGTCGCCGGCGACGCGCTGGCGTACCTTCCTGGCCGTGCTCGGCCCCGGTCTCGTCGTGATGCTGGCCGACACCGACGTCGGCAGCGTGCTGACCGCGGCGCAAAGCGGCGCGCAATGGGGCTACCGGCTGCTCGCGCTGCAGCTGGCGCTGGTGCCGATCCTGTTCGTCGTGCAGGAGTTGACCGTGCGGCTGGGCATCTTCACCGGCAAGGGCCACGGCGAGCTGATCCGCGAATGTTTCGGCGCGGGCTGGGCCTGGGTTTCGGTCGGCGGCCTCGCGGTGGCCACGGTCGGCGCCTTGCTCACCGAGTTCTCCGGAGTGGCCGGGGTGGCCGAGCTGTTCGGCATCGGGCGCGGCGTCAGCCTGAGCCTGGCCGCCGGTTTCCTGCTGTTCATCGTGTGGACCGGGAGCTATCGCCGCGTCGAGCGCGTGGCGATCGCGCTGGGCCTGTTCGAACTGGTGTTCATCGGCGTGGCGCTGCGCGCCCCGGTGCACGGCGATGCGCTGTGGCACGGCCTGTTCGACGTGCCGCTGCATGACCATGGCTACTGGTACCTGGTGGCGGCCAACATCGGCGCGGTGATCATGCCGTGGATGGTGTTCTACCAACAGTCGGCGGTCGCCGACAAGGGGCTGCAGCCCGGGCAGTACGCGGCGGCGCGCTGGGACACGGCGCTGGGCGCCTTGCTGACCCAGATCGTGATGGCGGCAGTGCTGGTCGTCGCCGCCGCGACGCTGTGGGCGGGCCACCGCAGCCCGCCGCTGAACACCGTGGGCCAGGTCGCGCAGGCGCTGACGCCGTTCCTCGGCCCGCTGCTCGGGCGCACGCTGTTCGGCCTGGGCCTGCTTGGCGCCGCGATGGTGGCGGCGATCGTCGTCGCGCTGGCCGCTGCCTGGGGCTTCGGCGAAGTCACCGGCTACAAGCACTCGCTCGAGCACCACCCGCTGGAGGCGCCTTGGTTCTACGTCGTGTTCAGCGTCGGCGTGATCGGCGGCGCGCTGATCGTGGCGCTGGCGCCCGACCTGGTCGCGCTGTCGGTCGGCGTCGAGGTGATGAACGCCTTGCTGCTGCCGCTGGTGCTCGGTTTCCTCGTCGCGCTGGCGCTCAAGGCGCTGCCGCGCGAGCATCGCCCGCGCGGCCTTTACCTCGGCGTGGTGCTCGCGGTGGTCATTGCGACCTCGGCGCTGGGCGTGTATGGAGGCTTGAGCGGCCTGGTCGGCGGCTGAAGCCCGCGCGCGCTTCAGCGGCGGCGGAACACGAGGTCGCGCACGCCGTGGCCCAGGCGCAGGCCGCGCGCCTCGAACTTGCTCAAGGGGCGGCTTTGCGGGCGCGGCGCATAGTCCGGCACGGTGTTCTCGAGCAGCGCGCAGCCGCCCAGCACCTCGAGCATCTGCTGCGCGTACTCTTCCCAGTCGGTGGCGCAATGCAGCACGCCGCCGGGTTCGAGGCGGCTGGCGACGAGTTCGACCAGCGGCGGCTGGATCAGGCGTCGCTTGTGGTGGCGCTTCTTGTGCCAGGGGTCGGGGAAGAACACGTGCACCGCGGCCAACGAGCCCGGCGCGACCATGTCGCGCAGCACCTCGACGGCATCGTGCTGCACGATGCGCACATTGCCCAGCGCCGCCTGTTCGAGGCGCAGCAGCAGCGCGCCAACCCCGGGGGTATGCACCTCGACCGCAATGAAGTCGCGCTCGGGCGCAGCCGCGGCGATCTGCGCGGTGGCCTCGCCCATGCCGAAGCCGATTTCCAGCACGCGCGGCGCGTGCCGGCCGAACGCGGCGTCCCAGTCGACCCCCTGCGCGGCGTAGGGCACGACCAGGCGCGGGCCCAGTTCGGCCAACGCGCGGCTCTGGCCGGTGGTGGTGCGCCCGGTGCGCAGCACGAAGCTGCGCACGCCACGGCGCGGCGCGGCGGTTTCGCGATCTGACATCGGGGGAGGGGGCTGCGTGCGGAAAACTGGAGCGGGTGAAGGGAATCGAACCCTCGTATGAAGCTTGGGAAGCTGCCGTTCTACCATTGAACTACACCCGCGCTGGCGCCGAAGTGTACATCACCGAGGCCGGCGCGGTGGCGCTGCGCTATGCTGGCTTGAACGTGAATGCTCCGTCCTTGCCTCCTGCAGCGGCGCCGCCATCGCCATCGCCTGCGCCGCGCCGCGTCGGGCTGCCGCCGCTGACTTGCGCCGACACCCGGCTGCTGCTGCTGGGCAGCTTTCCCAGCGTCGCCTCGCTGAACGCCGGGCAGTACTACGCGCATCCGCGCAATCAGTTCTGGCCGCTGCTGGGGGCCTTGTTCGAGCTCGATCTGGCGGCCATGCCCTATGCGGCGCGCGTCGACGCGGTGCTGCGCCGCGGTGTCGGCATCTGGGACGTCTACGCCGCGTGCCGGCGCGAGGGCAGCCTCGATACCTCGATCACCGCCGGCGAAGCCAACGACCTCGCCGGGCTGGTCGCCACGCTGCCGCGGCTGCAGGGTATCGCGCACAACGGCGGCGCCTCGGCGCGCTTCCTGCGCCAGACCCGGGGGCTGGCCGCGCAGGTCTGGCAGCTGCCGTCGAGCAGCCCGGCCAACGCCTCGTGGAGTTTCGCGCGCAAGCTCGCCGCGTGGCGTGTCGTGTTCGTGCACTGTGGCCTGATCAACGGCTGATCCACGCCAGCGGCCCTACACTGCGCGCATGCACGGTCCCCGCACCTCAGCCTCCCCGACGCCCCGCGGCGGTACGCTCGACTGGCGCGAGCTGCTGCGCTGGCTGCACGACGACGGGCTGATCGACGACGCCGCGCTGCGCCAGGGGCTGGACCGTTGCGCCCATGCCAGCGAGGCGCGCCACGCGCTGGAGAAGATCTCACTGGCCGCGCTGCCGTGCCGCGACGGCGGCAGTCTGGAGCTGGACGCGCTCAGCGCGTGGCTGGCGCGTCGCGCCGGCCTGCCGCTGTTGCGCATCGACCCGCTGAAGGTCGAGATCGGGCGCATCGGCGACCTGTTCTCGCTGAGCTACGCGCAGCGCCACCGCATCCTGCCGGTGGCGGCCGACGCCGCCAGCGTGACGGTGGCCACCGCCGAGCCGTTCGCGCTGGGCTGGGTGGCCGAACTCGAGCGCATGTTGCGTCGCAGCATCAACGTCGTCGTCGCCAACCCGGTCGACATCGCGCGCTACACGGTCGAGTTCTTCAACCTGGCGCGCTCGGTGCGCCAGGCGCAAAAGCGCGGCGTGCAGGGCGCGGCGCCCAGTCAGTTCGAGCAACTCGTCGAGCTCGGTCGCAGCGGGCGCGCGCTCGACGCCAACGACGCCGGCGTCGTGCAGGTCGTCGACTGGCTGTGGCAGTACGCGTTCGAGCAGCGTGCCTCGGACATCCATCTCGAGCCGCGGCGCGAACTGGGCGTGATCCGGCTGCGCATCGACGGGCTGCTGCACACGGTGTACCAGGTGCCGACGGCGGTGCTCGGCGCGATGACCAGCCGCATCAAGCTGCTCGGACGCATGGACGTGGTCGAGCGGCGGCGGCCGCAGGACGGACGCATCAAGACGCGGCGCCCCGGCGGCGACGAGATCGAGCTGCGCCTGGCGACGCTGCCGACCGCCTTCGGCGAGAAGCTGGTGATGCGCATCTTCGACCCCGACGTGGTGCTGCGCGACAGCGCCGCGCTGGGCTTCCCGGCCGCCGAGGCGGCCCTGTGGGGCGAGCTGACGCAGCGTGCGCACGGCATCGTGCTGGTGACCGGGCCGACTGGCAGCGGCAAGACGACGACGCTGTACTCGACGCTCAAGCGCGTCGCCACCGACGAGGTCAACGTCTGCACGGTGGAAGACCCGATCGAGATGGTCGAGCCCGCCTTCAACCAGATGCAGGTGCAGCCGGCGCTCGAACTGGGCTTCGCCGAGGGGCTGCGCGCCCTGATGCGGCAGGACCCGGACATCATCATGGTCGGCGAAATCCGCGACCGTGACACCGCTGAAATGGCGGTGCAGGCGGCGCTGACCGGCCACCTGGTGCTGTCGACGCTGCATACCAACGACGCCGCCGGCAGCATCACCCGGCTGCTCGAGCTCGGCGTGGCGCCCTATCTGATTTCAGCCACGCTGCTGGGGGTGCTCGCGCAGCGCCTGGTGCGCGTGCTGTGCCCGCACTGCAAGCAGCCCGATGCGGATTTCGACGCGCGCCTGTTCGAGCAGGCGGTGGCGCCGTGGAAGCCGAACGCGCGAGTGTCGGCCTACCGTGCGGTGGGTTGCGTCGAATGCCGCAACACCGGCTACCTGGGGCGCACCGGCCTGTACGAGCTGTTGGCGGTGAGCGGGCCGATGCGCCAGCTGCTCAGCGCCGGGGCCGACGCCGATCGGCTGCGCCAACAGGCGCTGAAGGACGGCATGCGGCCGCTGCGGCTGGCCGGCGCGATGAAGGTGGCCGACGGCAGCACGACGCTCGATGAAGTGCTGCGCACCACGCCGGCGACACAGGGCTGACGCGCGATGCGAGCTGATCCATGAACCCCGCCGAGGCGCTCTGGAGCGGCAGCGACGACGCCGAGCTGCGCTTGCGCGGCGACTGGACCGTGCACGGGCTGGCACGGGCGCCGGCCTTGCGCGCCCCCGACGCCTGCACGCGGCTGCGCTTGCTGGCCGATCCTGGCTGGGCGTTCGACAGCGCCGGCGCCTGCCTGCTCGCACAGGCCGTGCGCGAGTGGCGTGCGCGCGGCGTTGCGCTGGAGCTGGCGCTGCCCGCGCACGCGCGGCAATGGCTCGAGCTGGTCGAGCAGCGCGCGCTGGCGCTGCCGCCGGAGGCGCCGCCGGCGCACCCCGGGCTGCTGGGCGACATCGGGCGCGGCAGCTGCGCGGCGCTGGGCGCGACCGCGGCCTTTCTCGGCATGCTCGGCGAGCTGGTCTGGCGCGGCGCGCCGCAACTGCTGCGCCCGCAACGCATTCGCTGGCGCGAAGTGGTGGCCGAGATCGAGGCCGCCGGGCTGCGCGCGATGGGCATCGTCGCCTTGCTGTCCTTTCTGATCGGCATGGTGATGGCCTACCAGGGCGGTGCGACGCTGGCCACCTACGGCGCCAACATCCTGATCGTCAACCTGGTCGCGATCATCACGCTGCGCGAAATGGGGCCGCTGCTGTGCGCGATCCTGGTGGCCGGGCGCACCGGCTCGTCGTACGCGGCGCAGCTCGGCACCATGCGCATCACCGAGGAGATCGACGCGCTGCGCGCGCTGGCGCTGTCGCCGTTCGATCTGCTGGTGCTGCCCAAGGTGATCGCGCTGGTGGTGGCGATGCCACTGCTGTCGCTGCTGGCCGATGTGATGGGCCTGCTCGGCGGCGCGTTGGTCGCGTCGGTCGGCTACGGCGTGCCGTGGCACGCCTACCTGATGCGCATCCCGCAGGTGGTCAGCGCCCAGACGCTGCTGCTCGGCCTGCTGAAGGCGCCGGTATTCGCGGTCGTCATCGCGCTGGTGGGCTGCCTGCAGGGCTTGCGTGTGCACGGTGGCACCGCGGCGGTCGGGCGCGCGACGACGGCCAGCGTGGTGCAGGCGATCTTCCTGGTGATCGTGCTCGACGCCGGGTTCTCGGTGCTCTACAACATGCTCGGACTATGAAGGTCGAGGCCGATGATGCGGCTCCGGTGCTGCAGGCGCGCGGCATCGTCAACCGATTCGGCAGCCAATGTGTGCACGAAGCGCTGGACCTGGACCTCTCGCGCGGACGCATCACCGCATTGGTTGGCGCCTCGGGCAGCGGCAAGACCGTGCTGCTGCGCACGCTGATCATGTTGCGGCGCCCGCAAGCAGGGAGTCTGCAGCTGTTCGGCGAGGACGCGCTGGGCGCCAGCGAGGAGGCTGGCGCGGCTTTGCGCCGGCGCATCGGCGTGTTGTTCCAGGGGGGAGCGCTGTTCACGGGCTTGACCGTGCTGGAGAACGTGATGCTGCCGCTGCGCGAGCACGGTGCGCTGTCGGTGGCGCTGTGCGAGGAGGTCGCGATGCTCAAGATCGGGCTGGCCGGGCTGCCGGCCGATGCGGCGCGCAAGTACCCGTCGGAGCTGTCCGGCGGCATGGTCAAGCGCGCCGCGCTGGCGCGCGCGCTCGCGCTCGACCCCGAGTTGCTGGTGCTCGACGAGCCGACCTCGGGGCTCGATCCGGTGGGCGCTGCGGCGTTCGACACGCTGGTGCGCGAGCTGTGCACGCTGCTCGGGCTGACCGTGCTGCAGGTCACGCACGACCTCGACTCGATCTGGCACGGCAGCGACCAGGTCGCATTCCTCGCGCGTCGGCGCGTGCTGGCGGTAGGCTCCGCCGCCGAGCTCGCCCGACGCGACGAGCCCGAGCTGGTCGCCTATTTCCGCAGCCCGCGCGCGCTCGCCTACGCCGCGCGCGGCTGAGCGCAGCCCGGCTCCAGAGGACCTCAGAACCGCACGAACTCTCCGCTCGCTGCCGGCTGCGCGTGCCTGGCGCCCGGCAAGGGTTTGCTGGTGGGTGCATCGGCGAAAGCTTCGTCCGCCGGCTCGGGGGCATCGAACGCCTTGGGCGCCTCGAATTCGGCGCTTCCTTGCGCGTCGCCACCGCGCAGCCGGAACTGCTCGACGATATGCTGCAGCGCGATGGCTTGCCGGTTCATGTCGTCGGCGGTGTCGGCGAGCTGCTGCGACGCCGCCGCGTTGTGCTGCGTGGTCGCGTTGACGTGGGCCACGGCCTGGTTGATCTGCTCGATGCCGGTGGCCTGCTCGTCGCTGGCGTGATGGATGCCGCCGACCAGCTCGGCGGTCTCGGCGATTTTCGGCACCATGTCGTGCAGCATCTGACCGGTGGCCGCAGCCTGCTTGACCGAGGTGTGCGCGAGCTCGCCGATTTCCCTCGCCGCCGCCTGCGCCCGCTCGGCGAGCTTGCGCACTTCGGCTGCGACGACCGCGAAGCCCTTGCCGTGCTCGCCGGCGCGTGCCGCCTCGATGGCCGCGTTCAGCGCCAGCATATTGGTCTGGTAGGCCATGTCGTCGACCACCGAGACACGCTCGGCGATGGCCTGCATGTCGGCCACCGTCTGCTGCACCGCGCGCCCGCCCTGGTCGGCCTGCGACGAGGCCTGCTGCGCGAGTTCCGCGGTCTGCTGCGCGCGCAGCGCGTTGTGCTTGACCGACGCGCTCGATTGCTCCAGCGTGGCCGAGGTCTGCTCGATCGCCGCGGCCTGCTGCGACGAGCCCTGCGACAACTGGCCCGACGCGCTGGCGACCTGGCGCGACGCCAGCAGGATCGCGTCGACCGCGGTGCGGATCTGCGCCAGCGAGCCGACCAGACGCTGGACCATCGCCTGCATCGCCTGCAGCAACTGGCCGGACTCGTCGTGGTAGGCGTCCTCGACGCCCACCGTCAGGTCGCCTTCGGCGACGCGCTGCGCGACATGAACCGCGCGCGCCAGCGGCTGGGTGATCGAGCGCGTGATCAGCACGCCGATCACGACGGCCAGAGCGATACCTCCCAGCGACGCGATCAAGGACGAGACGATGGTGCTCGAGTAGGCGGCGTCGGCGGCATTGCTCGCGGTGCCGAACTCCTGCACGATGGTGTCGCGCATCGCCGTCAGCGTCTTGCTCAGCGCCGTCGCCGCCGGCAGCACCGCGGTGCTGCGCGCGCTGAACGCGTCGCCGCCGCCGCTGAGCGCGGACAGGCAGGTGTCGACGCCATGGCTGAGTTGGTCGAGCTGCTGCAGCGCGGTGGCCGCGGCGTTTTGCTCCTGAGGCTGATGCACCACTTGCTGCAGTTCGGTCAGGTTGCTGCGCATCGTGCCGAGGTCGCCGCGCAGCGCCTGCGTGGCGCTGTCGCGCGCGCCGGCGTCGGCGCTGGTCAGCGCGGTGTTGAGGTCGCTGGTGGCCACATCGATGCGCGCCTGCACGTCGTAGATCGCGCGCACCGCGGGCCAGGCCTGGCGCGTGGCCAGATCGGTCGCGCGCTTCATCGCGCCGACGCCGTGGTAGGTGACCCCGCCGAGCACCAGGATGATCGCGGCGGCGCCGACGATGGTCATGCTCAGCCGTGGGCCGATGCGCAAGTGACGGAACACGGAACGGGTTGCGTGCAGGCTCATGGGCGCGCCTCGGTCGGAATGCGCGACGCCGTGCCTGCGGCGTCGCGGGAGACTGGGATCGGTGCCGCCGCGGTCATCGCGGACCAGGGGCGGCACGGGATTGGCATCCGCGCAGTGTAGTCAGCTTCACTTCACGTGAGTCTGATGTCGGGCAAATGGAGCGTATTGGCCGAGCCGGGCCTTGCATGCGTAGCGCGACGGGGAATAATGGAGGGCTGAAACGGCGAACCCGTCACACAAATACACGGAGACTTCATGAAGAATCTGCGCATCGGGACTCGGCTGGGACTCGCGTTCGGCCTGTTGCTGCTGCTGCTGGTCGGCGTCGCGGCGCTCGGCGGCTGGCAGGCGCGGCAGCAAGCCGCCGCGGTCGGCGATCTGGTCAACACCCAGGTGCGTGCCGAGCGCCTGGTGCAAGGCATCCGCAACAATTTCCAGAATACGACCCGGATCTTCCTGCAGATGCTGCTGGCTCAGCAATACGATCCGCAGCAGATGACCCTCGTCGCGGCCAACCGCAAGGCGACCGGCGAGGCCTTGCAGGCCTTGCGCGGCATGGCACTGGATCCGCAGGCGCGCACCCAGGTCGACAACATCGAGCAGACCATCCGCAGCAATCGGGCCAGCCTCAAGCAGATCACCTCGATCATGCAGCAGGGCAATTTCGGCTACGCCGCGACCGAATATCAGAAGAGCACGACCGCCAGCAGCCGCGCGCTCGACGCGGCCATCACCGAACTGCTGCACGTGCAGGCGCGCATCACCGATGCCGCCTACGCGGGCATGCGGGTGCAGGCGCAGCGCGCGCTGCAGCTCAACGTCGCGGTCAGCGTGCTGGCGTTGGCGTTGGCGATCGCGATGGCGTGGTGGATCGCGCGCAGCATTGCCGCACCCTTGCGCGAGGCGGTCGGTGTCGCGCGCCGCGTCGCCGACGGCGACCTGAGCCTGCGCGTGGCGGCGCGCAGCCGCGACGAGACCGGTCAGCTGCTGGCCGCACTGGCCGAGATGGTCGCGCGGCTGGCCGCGGCGCTGCAGCAGGTGCGCGGTGCCGCCGACGGCATCGCGGCAGCGTCGTCGCAGATCTCGGCCACCTCGAACAGCCTGTCGCAGGCGACCTCGCAGCAGGCCGCTTCGGTCGAGCAGACCTCGGCCACGGTCGAGCAGGCAACCAAATCGATCGAGCAGACCGCCACCCATGCGCGCCAGACCGAGACGATCGCCAACGAGGCGGCCAACGAGGCGCGCAGCGTCGGTGACGCGGTGCGCGAAACGGTCGACGCGATGCGCACGATCGCCGAGCGCATCGCGGTGATCGACGAGATCGCCTACCAGACCAATATGCTGGCGCTGAACGCGGCCATCGAGGCGGCGCGCGCCGGCGAGCACGGCAAGGGCTTCGCGGTGGTCGCGGCGGAAGTGCGCAAGCTGGCCGAGCGCAGCCAGGTCGCGGCCACGCAGATCGGCGAACTCGCGCGCAACACGGTCAAGCAGGCCGAGACCGGCGGCGAGCTGCTCGCCCACCTGGTGCCGCAGATCGGACGTACTTCGGACCTGATGCAGGAAATCAACGCCGCGTCGGCCGAGCAGTCGGGCGGCATGCAGCACATCAACGACTCGATTGCCAGCCTCAACGGGCTGACGCAGCATAATGCGGCTGCGTCCGAGCAGCTTGCCGCGACCGCCAGCGAAATGAGCGGACAGGCGGCGCGCTTGCAGCAGCTCGTCGCCCAGTTCCGCGTCGACGCTGGTGGCGCGCGCGCCGCGGCGGCGTGACGCCACGCTTCACTCATCGTTCGCCCATCGTTCGCAGGAGATCAACACCATGGCCCAGACCGACCTCGTTCCCGCGGCGCGCGCGCCGGTAATCGCCGCCGAGCGCACGGCGGTCGACGGGCAGTACCTGACGTTTTCGCTGCAGGGGGAAATCTTCGGCCTCGAGATCCTGCGCGTGCGCGAAATCATCGGCTACACGCAGCCGACCGAAATCCCGCTGATGCCGGCCTTCGTGCACGGCGTCATCAATCTGCGCGGCAGCGTCGTGCCGGTGATCGACCTGGCGCAGCGCCTCGGGCGCGGCGCCACCGAGCTGAAGGCGCGCACCTGCATCGTCATCGTCGAAGTCGACGCGGCCGACGCGACGCAGCCGATGGGCATCCTGGTCGACGCCGTCGACGCGGTGCTGGACATCGGCGCCGACGCGATCGAACCGGCGCCGGCGTTCGGCAGCGGCATGCGTGCGCAATTCATCCGCGGCATGGCACGGCGCGAGCAGGGCTTCATCGTGTTGCTCGACGTCGGCCATGTGTTCGCGCTCGACGAACTGGCCGCGTTGGCGCGCGGCGTCGAGCACGCCGAAGCGCAGGCCTGAGCGCGCCGGGCCAAGCGGCGCTGCGTGGCGCCGCAGGCCCGGCGTTGAGGCGGCGTGAGCGCATGCCGGGCAGTCGCACGGGGGCACGCCATTGACGTATGCTGGACACCACGCGCCTCGTCCGGGCGTGGTCACCGGTGCTGCTCGTCGACATGGAATCCAGAGTCAACTACACCGCGGTCGGCGCCTTCGTCGTGCTGTTGGGAATGGCCTTGGCCGGTGCGTTCTGGTGGCTGACGCAGGCGCACCAGCATGGCGACTCGAATCGCTACCTGATCTACGCGACCGACAACGTCAACGGGCTGCGCACCTCGAGCGACGTGCTGTATCGCGGTGTGCGTGTCGGCCGTGTCGACTCGATCTCGATCGATCCGAGCAACCCGGCGCTGGTGCGCATCGAAGTCGACCTCGAGCGTGGCGTTCCGGTGCGCGCCGACACCGTGGCACAGCTCAGCCCCCAGGGGGTCACCGGACTGTCGGTGATCAACCTCAGCGGCGGCCATTCCACGCAAGCGCTGCGCGCGCTTCCGGGGCAGTCGGAGCCGGTGATTTCCTATGCGCCTTCGGTGTTCTCGCGCCTGGAGGGCGGGCTCGACACCGTCACGGTGACGCTGAGCCGCATCAGCACACGCCTCGACACGCTGCTCAGCCCGGCCAATCTGGGCGCGCTCGCCGGCACGCTGCGGCACCTCGATGAACTCAGCGGCACGCTGGCCGCACATCGCGACGATCTGGGCGCGACGCTGGCCCAGTTGCGCCAGGCCAGTGCGCAGCTGGTCGCGCTCGGCGCGCATGGTGAGCAGTTGTCGACCCAGGGGCGCGCGGTGCTGGCCCAGATCGATGTCGATGCACGGCAGCTGCAGGGTACGCTCGACGCAGTCAACGCCGCCGCTGCCAGTTGGCGCGATGCCGGCACTGGAGCGACGCAGCTGGCGCGCAACGGCAACCGCGCGCTGGACCGACTGCAACAGCGCACCTTGCCCGGGGTCGACCGTCTCGGCGACCGCCTCGGCCAGCTCAGCGCGCAGCTCACCGAATTGGTGCGCAGTCTGCGCGCGAATCCGGCGCAATTGCTCTACGGCGCGCCGCCGCCGCCTCCCGGACCCGGAGAATCGCGATGAGACGTGCTGCCTTCGTGCTCGTGCTCGGGCTGCTGCTGGCCGGCTGCGCCCAGCCGCAGCTGCGCTCCGGAGCCGCGCACAGCTACCGCCTGCATGGCATCAAGCTGCTCGAGCCGGCGCCGGGTGTGGCGCCGGTGGTGCTCAGCGTGCTGCCGGTCGATGCGGCGCCCGGGCTGGACGGTGCTGCGATGCTGTACAGCCCGGCGCCGGGGCAGCTGCTGCCGTATCGCGACAGCGGCTGGCTGGCGCCGCCTCCGGCGCTGATACGCGCCGCGCTGGCGCAGACGCTGGCACGCCAGCCATGGGTCGCTGCGGTCGAGCAGGATGTGGCGCTGGTGCCGGCGCCATGGCTGCTGCACTGCGAGCTCACGAGGCTCGAGCACGACGCGGTGCCGCCGCCCGGACGCGTGCGCCTGGGGCTGCGCTGCGAACTGGTCGGCGAACCCGCGGGGCACATCGCCGCGCACTGGGACAGCGCGGCGAGCCAGGCGCTGACGGTGGCCGATGCCGCGCATTACGCGGCGGCCGCGCAGCAACTGCTCGACGCGGCCTTGCGCGATGCCTTGCGTGAGGTAGCCGCGGCCTTGCCGCGCCATCCCGCGCGCTAATCCGGCGCCGACCGCGCTTGCCTTCAGCGCGCGTCGATCAGCGCAAGCAGCGTCTCGCCGTAACGCTCGAGCTTCTTGTCGCCGACCCCGGAGATCTCGCGCAAGGCCTCGAGGCTGCGCGGGCGCGCCTGCGCGATCGCCTGCAGCGTGGCGTCGGGGAACACGACGTAGGCCGGCACCGCGTGCTCACGCGCAGTTTCGCCGCGCCAGCCGCGCAGCGCTTCGAACAGGGCCTGCGCGTCGGCGTCGAGCGCGCTGGGCGCCGCGGGCGGCGCGCGTCGTCGGCGTGCCGCGCGCGGGTCGAGCTTCTTCAGTGCGATGCGGCGCTGGCCGCGCAGCACGTCACGGCTGCCGTCGGTGAACTGCCGCACATTGAAGTGCGTGGCGTCGACCGCAATCAGGTGCTGCGCGGCGAGCTGACGCAGCAGCGAGCGCCAGTCCTGTTCGCTGATGTCGGCACCGATGCCGAAGGTGCTCAGTCGATCATGCCCGAAGCGCTGCACCTTGTCGGTGACCTTGCCGCGCAGCACGTCGATGATGTGGGTTGCTGCGAAGCTGGTGCCGCTCGCCTGGCGGCAGCGATAAACCGTCGACAGCAGCTTTTGCGCCGCTTCGGTGGCGTCGATCAGCGCGGGCGGCTGCAGGCAGTTGTCGCAGTTGCCGCAGGGTTCGGCCGCCTCGCCGAAATACGCCAGCAGGCGCACGCGGCGGCAATCGGCGGCTTCGGCCAGCGCGAGCATGGCGTCGAGCTTGGTGCCGGCCAGGCGCTTGTAGGCCTCGTCGGCCTCGGACAGCTCGATCAGGCGGCGCTGCTGCACGACGTCGGCCAGCCCGTAGGCCATCCACGCCTGCGCCGGCGCTCCGTCGCGGCCGGCGCGCCCGGTCTCCTGGAAATAGCCCTCGATCGAGCGCGGCATGTCGATGTGCGCGACGAAGCGAACGTCGGGCTTGTCGATGCCCATGCCGAACGCGATCGTCGCGACCATCACCACGCCGTCGTCGTCGAGGAAGCGGCGCAGGTGGGCGGCGCGCGTGCCGGCCGGCAGCCCGGCGTGATAGGGCAGGGCGTCGATGCCATGCGCGGCCAGCTGGCGCGCGATGTCCTCGACGCTGTTGCGCGACAGTGCGTAGACCACGCCGCAGTCGCCGGCGTGCTCGTCGCGGATGAATTGCAGCAGCTGCGCGCGCGCGTCGCGCTTCTCGGCAATGCGGTAGCGGATGTTGGGGCGATCGAAGCTGGAGACGAAGGCGCGCGGCTGCAGCAGCAGGCGCTCGGCGATCTCCTCGCGCGTGGGCACGTCGGCGGTGGCGGTCAGCGCCACGCGCGGCACCTCGGGCCAGCGCTCGCGCAGCAGCGACAGCTGGCCGTACTCGGGGCGGAAGTCGTGGCCCCACTGCGACACGCAATGCGCCTCGTCGATCGCGAACAGCGCGATGCGGCATTGATCGAGCAGGCGCAGGCCCGATTCGCCGAGCAGGCGCTCGGGGGCCATGTAGAGCAGGTCGAGCTCGCCGCGCCGCGCCTGCGCCTGCACCTGGCGCGCTTGCTCGGCGTCCAGCGTCGAGTTCAGGTAGGCCGCGCGCAGTCCGAGCTCGCGCAGCGCCGCGACCTGATCCTGCATCAGCGCGATCAACGGCGACACCACGATCGCGAGGCCATCGCGCAGCAGTGCCGGGATCTGGTAGCACAGCGACTTGCCGCCGCCGGTGGGCATCAGCACCAGCGCGTCGCCGCCACCGACGACGTGATCGATCACCGCGCGCTGCTGGCCGCGGAACGCCGGATAGCCCCAGACATGCCGCAGCAGCTGCTCGGCGTCGACGTGTTCGGTGTGCATGGGCCGACAGCCTACCAAGACGCCGTCGCCCTGCGCCGGGCCGGGGGATCGCGCGGGCGTCAATCCAGGCGCAGCAGCGCGCGCGCATCGTCGGCGACGCGATCGCTCGACGCAACGATGCTCTGGCGTTGGCGCCCCAGGCCCTGCACCTCGAGTTCGACGACGTCGCCCGCGCGCAGATAGCGCTGGCGCGCCATGCCGACGCCGGGCGGCGTGCCGGTGGCGATCAGGTCGCCCGGCAGCAGCGTCATGAAATGGCTCAGGTAGCTGACGATCTGCGCGACGCTGAAAATCATCTTGCCGGTCGCGCCGGTCTGCATGCGTTCGCCGTTGACGTCGAGGTGCAGCGCCAGCGCCTGCGGGTCGGGCACTTCGTCGGCGGTGACCAGCCAAGGGCCGACCGGGCCGAAGCCGTCGAGCCCCTTCGACTTGTCCCATTGCGTGCCGCGGTCGAACTGGAACTGGCGCTCGGAGACGTCGTGCACCGTGCAATAGCCGGCGACGTGGCGTAGCGCGTCGGCTACGCCGACGTAGCGCGCGCGCGTGCCGATGACCACGCCGAGCTCGACCTCCCAGTCCATGCGCGTCGCGTGCGGCGGCAGCGCGATGGGGTCGTTCGGGCCGCTCAGGCAGGTGGTCCATTTGTTGAACACGACCGGCTCGGCCGGGATCGCCAGTCCGGCCTCCTCGGCGTGATCGCGGTAGTTCAGCCCGATCGCGATGAACTTGCCGATGCCGACGAAGGGCACTCCCAGGCGCGGCGTGCCGCGCACCCGCGGCAGCGTGCGCGGGTCGAGGCGGCGCAATGCGCGCTGCCCCGCGGGCGCGTAGACCTGCGGGCCGATGTCGTCGACCACGCCCTGCAGACTGCGCAGCTTCCCGTCGGCGTCGATCAGTCCCGGTTGTTCGCGACCCTGGCGGCCGTAGCGGACGAGTTTCATCTTGGCGTCTCCTTGATGGACGGTTGAGCGAGCCTGAAACGCTGCGTCGAGGCCGCCGCCGCGGCAGCGACCCGACCATTGCATTTTTGCAAAATGCCCCGGCGAATCGGCGTGGCCCGCCTCGATTCCAGACATTGAAATGATTTTCGCTGATAAATTCCGGTTTAAGTGAACAGCCCATCGCTCGATCCGCGTCACCTCATGCGCCATCCGACAGCACATCCCGCGACCCGAAGCTGGCCGCGCGCGCGACTGGCGCTGGCCGTCGCGCTGCTGTCGGCGGCCCCCCTGGCGCACGCGGTCATGCTGGGCGACGCCCAGGCGCAGGCGGTGCTCGGGCGGCCCTTGCACCTGCACATCGCGCTGCGCAGCGACGACGGCGGCGCGATCGATGCCGGCTGCCTGAAGGTGCAGCTCGATTCGGGCGACAGCCAGGTGCCGGCTTCGCAGTTGCATATCGCGCTGCGCGCACTCGGCGACGGCACGCAGGAACTGTCGGTCGACACCACGCGCGCGCTGCTCGAGCCCTTCGCCGTACTCACCGTCAAGCTGGCGTGCGGCTACCAGATCGCGCGCACCTACACCCTGCTGGTCAACCCGCAGACGCCGGAGCGCGCACCCCAATCCGGTCAGAGCGCGCCGCTGGTCGTGCTGCCGCAGGCCGCGCAAGCGCCGTCGCCGCAGCAGCCTGACGCCACGGTCGCGCGCGAGCAGGAGCAGGCGCAGCAGCAGGCGCGCGCGCGCGCCGCAGCGCGCCGCCGGCTCGAACAGCTTCGGCGCGAGCGCATCGCGCGCGAGCGGCGTGCGGCGCTGGAGCGTCGCTTGCGAGCGCAACGCGCGCTGCGGCTGGCACACGCGCGGCACGTGGCG
>JAKAHP010000286.1:1492-4031 GCA_021825505.1 Pseudomonadota bacterium | reverse complement strand
CTGCTGCCGATCGGCGAGGCCGACAGCGCGCGCATCGGCGCGTGGATGAGCGGGCTGTGGGACGACGACGCGAGCGCGGCGCGCGCCGCGGGCCGGGAGGCGACGCATGCTGCGGCTTGAAGCGCGCGCCGAGGCGTCGCGTTCGATGATGCTGCTGGCGCCGCTGCTGGCGCTGCTGGCCACGGTGGCGTGCGGCGCATTGCTGTTCGCGCTGCTGGGCAAGAGCCCCGCGGCCGGGCTGGCGCTGTTCTTCATCGAGCCGCTGCGCGGTGTCGGCGGCCTGGCCGAACTCGGACTCAAGGCCACGCCGCTGATTCTGTGTGGGCTGGGGCTGGCGGCGTGCTACCGCGCCAACGTCTGGAACATCGGCGCCGAAGGTCAGTTCCTGCTCGGTGCGATCGCCGCGGGCGGGCTGGCGCTGCACGCCGGCGACGACACCACGCGCTGGGTGCTGGTGCCCATTCTGCTTGCCGGCGTGCTCGGCGGCATGGCGTGGGCGGCGCTGGTGGCGCTGCTGCGCGACCGCTTCAACGCCAACGAGATCCTGACCAGCCTGATGCTGGTCTACGTCGCGCAGTACCTGCTCGACTACCTCGTCTACGGGCCGTGGAAGGATCCGGACGGCTACAACTTTCCGCAGACCGCCTTGTTCGCCGCCAGCACCGAGCTGCCGCGGCTGATACCGGGCACGCGGCTGCACATCGGCTTCGCGGTGGCCTTGCTCGCGGTGCCGGCGATGGCGCTGTTCCTGCGCCGCACGCTGCCCGGTTTTCGCCTGCTGGTCGGCGGCCAGGCGCCGGCCGCGGCGCGCTACGCCGGTTTCTCGGCACGTGCCTCGCTGTGGACGGTGCTGCTGCTGTCGGGGGGCCTGAGCGGACTGGCCGGCGCCTTCGACGCACTGGGTCCGCTGGGCCAGCTCACCGCCCAGGTGTCGCAGGGCTACGGTTTCTCGGCGATCATCGTCGCCTTCGTCGGCCGGCTGCAGCCGGTCGGCGTCGTGCTGGCCGCGCTGCTGATGGCGATGTTCTACATCGGCGGCGAGCTGGCGCAGTCGCGCCTGGGGCTGCCCAACGCGATGACCGGCGTGTTCCAGGGCCTGCTGCTGCTGTTCCTGCTCGCCGCCGACATCCTCGTCACCCACCGCCTGCGCCGCCGCCATGCATGAATTCGCGCTGCTCATCGCCTCCGCGCTGTCGGCCGGAACCCCGCTGGCGCTGGCCGCCCTGGGCCTGCTGATCAACGAGAAGTCGGGCGTCGTCAACCTCGGCGCCGAGGGCATGATGCTGATGGCGGCGATCGCCGGTTTCAGCGTCGCCTACGCCAGCGGCAACCAGTGGCTGGCGTTCGCCGCGGGGGCGGCGACCGGCGCGGCGCTGGCCGCGCTGCTCGCGCTGCTGGTGCTGTGGCTGGGCGCCAACCAGTACGCCAGCGGGCTGGCGCTGTCGCTGTTCGGCGGCGGGCTGTCGGCCTTCGTCGGCATCGGCCAGAGCGGCCACCAGCTGCCGGCCTTCAGCCACGCGCCGATTCCGTGGCTGAGCAAGCTGCCCTTCGTCGGCGCGGCGCTGTTCTCGCATCACCCGATGGTCTATCTGACGATGCTGCTGGCGCTGGCGCTGCACTTGTTCCTGCAGCGCACGCGCGCCGGGCTGGTGCTGCGCGCGGTCGGCGAATCGCCCGAATCGGCACACGCGCTGGGTTATCCGGTGCGGCGCATCCGGCTGTACGCGCTGCTCGCCGGCGGCGCGCTGTGCGGCGTGGCCGGCGCCTGGCTGTCGGTGATCTACACGCCGATGTGGGTGCAGGGCATGACGGCCGGGCGCGGCTGGATCGCGCTGGCGCTGACCACCTTCGCCACCTGGCGCCCGGGTCGCGTGCTGCTGGGCGCCTATCTGTTCGGCGGCGTGACGATGCTGCAGTTCTATTTCCAGGCCAGCGGCGTGCAGGTGCCCAGCCAGCTGCTGGCCATGCTCCCGTATCTGGCGACCATCGTCGTGCTCGCGCTGCTGTCGCGCAATCCGCTGTGGATACGCGTCAACATGCCGGCGTCGCTGGGTCGGCGCTTCATGCCGTGATGTCCTTTCCTTTTCTCAACCCGAGCCCATGGAGAACGTGATGTCGAACAAGATGTTCGCCCCGCTGGCGCTGGCGCTGGCGCTGGGCGCGGCCGTGCCGGCCGCGCACGCCGCACCGCCGCTGAAAATCGGCTTCGTCTACGTCGACCCGGTCGGCGACGCCGGCTGGACCTACGCCAACGACCTCGGCCGCAAGGCGCTGCAGGACAAGTTCGGTGCCCGCGTGCAGACCCAGTTCGTGCCCAACGTGCCGGAGGGCCCCGACGCCGAGCGCGTGATCCGCGACCTCGTGCGCCAGGGCGACAAGCTGATCTTCACGACCAGCTTCGGCTATATGGAGCCGACGCTGAAGGTCGCGCGCGACAACCCGCAGGTGCGTTTCGAGCATTCCACCGGCTACAAGACCGCGGCCAACGTCGGCACCATCGACGCGCGCACCTACGAGGGTGCCTACCTGGCCGGCATCG
>JAKAHP010000286.1:0-1482 GCA_021825505.1 Pseudomonadota bacterium | reverse complement strand
AGCGATACGCTGGGCATCGTCGGCTCGGTGCCGATTCCCGAAGTGCTGCGCAACATCGATTCGTTCACGCTGGGCGCGCAGTCGGTGAACCCGAAGATCAAGGTCAAGGTCGTCTGGGTCAACAAGTGGTTCGATCCGCCCAAGGAAGTCGAAGCTGCCAATTCGCTGATCGACCAGGGCGCCGACGTGCTGTTCCAGAACACCGATTCGCCGGCGGTTCTGGAAACCGCCGAGAAGCGCGGCAAGTACGGCTTCGGCTGGGACAGCGACATGGCCAAGTTCGGCCCGCACGCGCAGCTGGCGTCGGCGGTGATCAACTGGGCCCCGATCTTCGAGGCGCAGACCGCCGCGGTGCTTGCCGGCAACTGGAAGCCTGCGCGCATCTGGTGGGGCGTGGGCCACGGCGCGATCGACCTGGTGTCGATCGCCCCGAAGGTGCCGAAGGCCATCGTCGCGCGCGTCGACGCGGTCAAGGCCGGGCTGAAGAACCACAGCTTCCACGTCTGGCAGGGCCCGATCCTGGGCCAGAACGGCGCCACCGTGCTGGCCGCCGGCACCACGGCCGACGACAAGTTCCTGCACGGCATCAACTTCTACGTCAAGGGCGTCGAAGGGCAGGTCCCCGGACACTGATCCGTCCGCTTCAGTCCCCGGGGTCGGCTGGACCCTGGGCGGGCGGGGCATAGTGGTACTCGACCCCGCGGCATCGGCGCTGGCATGATGCGCCGATGCACTGGATCTATCTATTCATCGCGATCATTGCCGAAGTCACCGCGACTTCGGCGCTGCGCGCCACCGCCGGGTTCACCCGCGTCGCGCCCTCGCTGCTCGTCGTCGCCGGCTACGGCGTTTCCTTCTACTTCCTGTCGCGCATCCTGCAGGTGATTCCGGTCGGCCTGGTCTATGCGATCTGGTCGGGCGTGGGCATCGTGCTGGTGTCGCTGGTCGGCTGGGCGCTGCTCGGGCAGCGCCTCGACGCCGCGGCGCTGGCCGGCATCGGCCTGATCGTCGCCGGCGTGCTGGTCATCCACCTGTTCTCGGGTTCGATGCCGCATTGAGCCCGGTCCGCTAACAGCGGGCATCCAGCCGTGCCCGAGGAGTGGTGATGACCGATGGCACCAGCAGTCTGGTTCTCGAACACCTGCGTGCGCTGCGTTCGGAGCTTCGTGACCTGCGTCACGACACACGATCCGGAGTCGACGAGCTCAAGGCACGCATGAGCAGCCTTGAAGCTGCCTTCCTGACCGTCAAGCGCGAGATCGTGCATGGCGACGAGACCGATGCCCGTTTGCAGGCCGTGATCGACCGCCTCGCGCAACGTATCGAGCGCATCGAGCGCCGGCTCGAGCTGTCGTAGGGGATCGAGTAGGGTGAGGGGTCGCCCCCTCAGCCCTCTCACACCACCGGACGTGCGGGTCCGCATCCGGCGGTTCAAGCAGAACGCTGGAGCCGCTGGTGGATGTCCACCAACGAGACCAGCCC
>JAKAHP010000285.1 GCA_021825505.1 Pseudomonadota bacterium | reverse complement strand
ATCGCAACAGGTGCGGGCCGAACTGCCGGCTGACCGCGGCCAGCGCCACGAACCACACCAGCGAGGCCGCGCTGGCGCCGAGCGCGAATGCGCCGCGCCCCGCGGCCGCGCTGCCGATCACGAGCACGGTATCGATCCACGCGTAGGGGTTGATGAAGCTCAGCGACAGCGCCAGCCGCAGCGCCTGCGCGCTGCCCGCGCCCGATGGCGCCTGCGGCATCGAGCGGTCGCGCACGCAGCACGCCAGGCGCTGGGCGCCGAAGCCGAGCAGATAAAGCGCGCCGCCCAGGCGCAGCAGCACAAGCAGGCGCGGGTCGGTCGCCAGCAGCGCGCCGAGGCCGACGCTGCCGAGCCCGATCAGCAGCACATCGGCGGCCACGCAGATCGCGGTCACCTGCCACAGCGGCCCGGCCCCGGCGCCGAGCCGGATCACCAGCGCATCCTTCGGCCCGGCGGCGGCGAACAGCCCGAGGGCCAGCACGAAGCCGGCGACCGCGTCCATGTCGATGCGCGCGGCGCCGGCGCGTCAACCCAGGCTCAAGGCCCGGTTGCCGAAGCCGCGGTGCCGCGCCTGCATCAGCCCCTGCAGATCCAGGGGCTCGCGCCGGTGAAAGCTGAGCGCGGGCCGGCGCGTGTCGGGGTTCACGAAATACATCAGCGACCGGCGCTCGCGCGCCCGGGGCGTGAGCAGCACGGCGTGGTACGCGGCGGCAATGGCCTGATCCGACAGCGTGCTCAGCAGCGACCCCGCCAGCACCGCCACCTCGGTGTCGAGCAGACGCACCGGGGACAGCTCCCGCGCCCCGTGCACCAGCGCCAGCCCGTCGCCGCCGGGCTTGACCAGGCTGAGCAGGTGGCCGTCCTCATGCGGATCCTGCGCGAACGTGCGCGGCGCGCCGTCGGCGTTCGCGTAGGCACAGAACTGAAGGTAGGAGTGCGCCCGCACGCTGCCCAGCGCCGCGGCGCCGAACGCCGCGCAGATCGCATCGAGCACGGCCTGCGCGACGCCGTGGATCGCGAGCTCGTACTCGGCCATGGCGCGCACGAACGCACTGGTGTGGAACGGATGCCCGGCGCGACGTGCCCGGTGCGCATGCCAGTAGCAGAAGCGCTCGCACTGGTCGGGGCGATCGGGCGAGCGCGCGTACTCGCTGGCGAACGGCAGGAAGCCGTCGGTGTCCTCGGCAAAGCTGTAGGACTGCTTGACGTCGCCGTCGAGCGCGGCGAACTCGCCGCTGATCCGCTCGAACTGCTCGAGCGCCGCGAGCGGGATCGCGATGCGCCCGAAGCCGGTTCGGATCACGTCCCTGCAGCAGTCGTCGACTTGCTGCGCGCTGGGCAAAACACTATCGGGCTTGGGGTGCATGAAGCTGGCCTCCTGAGCTGGGTTCGCGAAACGTGGGGAAGTCCCCACCCCGTCCGGAAGTCGCAGCCCGGACGTCCATCTGAACGCGGCGCCGCCGAAGGGTTCCCGGCGGGTGCGTGGGCGCGCCGGCGTCGTTGACGCGGTGCACAACGCATTGCTAGACTCGTCGTGTTTTGAACTTCCGGCCCCACGGCCTGTTCCCAACCCCATGGACTGCGACCCTAGTCGATCTACGTTGAGCGCCTGACAGGCCGCCGACAGCCGACGCATTTCGCAGTCGCGCCGTCGCCGGTCCCAGGGCTGGCGGTGGTGCAGGTCGGGCGCGCATAGGCGCCGACCGTATCTCCCCTCTTCGTGTTCGTCATGACAGCGCGCCTTGTGCGGCGCGCGGCGAGTTCCGTTTTCTCGCGCGAAAGGAGGACATCATGCAGGTGTTCAAGAAGCTGCGTGTGCGCCGCGTGCTGCGGCGCGCGCTGCACCGCGATGCGGCGTCGGCCGCGGCCAAGGCCGCCGGTGCGCCGCGCCTGACGCTGGCCGACGTGCGGCTGTCGTCGCTGGGCCTGGCGCTGCAGCGCCAGGGATCGTTCGACGACTGGCTGCGCGGCTCCACCCATGACTGAGCCCGCGCTCGAGCTGGCCCTGCCGGCCGCGCTGCCGCTGCCGGCGGCACCGGGCGAAGCCGCGCCGCCGCTGACGCGCGCCGCGGTGCTCGAATTGCTGCCCGACGGGCTGGAGCACCGGCTGCGCGACCGCATGCATCTGGCCGAGCTGCGCCGCCATGCGAGCGGCTGGCGCGGCCGCCTGGCGCTGGCGCTGGCGCTGATCGGCCCCGGCGTGCTGGTGATGCTCGGCGACAACGACGCCGGCGGCGTCGTCACCTACGCGCAGACCGGCGCCACCTACGGCCTCGGCGTGTTCCTGCCGATGATGCTGCTGCTCGGTCTGGTCGCCTACGTCGTGCAGGAAATGACCGTGCGCCTGGGCGCGGTGACCCGGCGCGGCCATGCCGAGCTGATCTGGATGCGCTACGGCGCGTTCTGGGGCTGGTTCTCGCTGATCGATCTGCTCGTCGCCAATGTGCTGACGCTGATGACCGAATTCGTCGGCATCCGCCTCGGCGGCCAGGCGCTGGGGCTGCCGGCGTGGCTGACGGTGCCGGCCGCGCTGGGCTTCATCACCTACGCGCTGGTCGGGCTGCGCTACTGGACCTGGGAGCGCATCTCGCTGTTCGTCGCCGCGCTGAACCTGGTGTTCGTGCCGCTGGCGCTGCTCGTCCACCCCGACTGGCACGCGGTCGCGCGCAGCTTCGCAGGGCACGGCTGGGTCGTCCCAGGCGGCTTCCTGTCGCTGACCTTCCTGATCCTGGTGTCGGCCAATATCGGCACCACGATCGCGCCCTGGCAGCTGTTCTTCCAGCAGTCCTGCGTCGTCGACAAAGGCCTGCTGCCGCAGGACATCAAGGCCGGGCGCCGCGACCTGATGCTCGGCGTGGCCGGCATGGTGCTCGTCGCGCTGGCGCTGATCGTGCTCGCCGCGCAAACCCTCAAGGGCGCCGGCGGCGCGCACGCGCTCGACGCCGGCGTGGTGCTGCAGGCGCTGCGCGCGCGGCTCGGCGACGGCATGATGGCGCTGTTCGCGCTGGGGCTGATGGAGGCCGGGCTGATCGCGGCCATCGTCATCACCGCGAGCAGCGCGTGGGCGGTGGGCGAGGCCTTCGGCATCGAGCGCTCGATCAACGCCGCGCCGCGCCAGGCGCTGGGCTTTTACCTGCCGGCCATCGTCGGCACCGCGCTGGCCGCCGCGGTGGTGATGATCCCCGGGCTCGACCTCGGCTTCCTCAACCTCAGCGTGCAGGTCGTCGCCACCGTGTTCATGCCGGCGGCGATGCTGTTCCTGCTGATGCTGCTCAACGACCGCGAGCTGATGGGCGTGCACGTCAACTCGGCCGCGCGCAACGCGGTGTCGATCGCGATCATGCTCGCGCTGATCGCCTGCAACGGCCTGTACGGCGTCGCCGCGCTGTTTCCGCACGCCTTCGGAGGGCCGGGATGAAGCAGCTGCACGAGTTCGACCACGACGCGGTGCACCGCCTGATCGTCGCCGAGGGCTGGGACCAGCCGCTGGCGCCGGTGGCGCGGGTGCGTCTGAGCGCGCGCCAGCAGGCGGTGTTCTGGGGCCTGCGCGTGTACGTCGTGGTGATGACCGCGGTCGTGGTCTGGGCCTTCGTGCACGGCGCGCAGCGCTGAGCGGGCAGCGCCCACATTGACGCGGCGCCCACGCGGAACTTAGACTGCCGCGGCATTGCGATGGCGATGGGGTTCGCCATAACCGTCGTGCGCCTGGGGCGCGCGGCTGATGACTCCTGTGCAGTGGGCCGTGTGCGCCGGGCGCCGCGGCCTGGTTCGCCATGGGAGGAGCCGATCCGTGACCTATCTGTTCATTGCCATTTTCGCCGTTGTCGGCGCGTTCGCGCGCTACGGCCAGTCCATCGTCGTGCAGGGCCTGTTCGGGCGTGGCTTCCCGGCCGCGACGCTGTCGATCAATGTGTTCGGCTCGTTCCTGATGGGCTTGCTGTTCTTCGCCACGCTCGACCGTGTCGACTTCAGCCCCGAGCTGCGCACCGGCATCCTGACCGGCGGCCTGGGCGCCTACACCACAGATCGGAA
>JAKAHP010000284.1 GCA_021825505.1 Pseudomonadota bacterium | reverse complement strand
TGCGTGCGGTCCTGCTCGATCAGCGCCTGCGCGCGGCGTTCGGCGCGCGCGTCGAGCTCGGCGCTGAGGCGTGCGAGCGCTTCGCGTGCGGACAGCCGCTCGGCCTGCAGCGCCGCGGCGAGCAGGCCGCCGGCGCCGACGCTGAGCAGCAGCAGGCTGACGCCGGCGACCTGGTCAGCGGCGGGCGTGGCCGCGACCATCAGCGGCCAGCCGGCGGCGATTCCGGCCACCAGGCTGAGGTAGACGAAGGCCTGCAGCGCGACGATGACAATCGGGTCGAGGGCGAAGATGGCCCAGACCCCGGGCAGCAGCATCAGCCCGATCAGGCCGGCACGGTCGCGCGGCGGCTGCGCCTGGGTGGCGAACAGCAACACCACGACGAGGCCCATCAGCACGAACACCACCGCGGTCTGCGCGGCCTGCGCGCGCAGACCGCCGAGCGTGCCGCGGCGCTGCGCAAGCTGCTGCAGCAGCGGCGCCAGCAGCACGGCCGCGGCGGCGTCGGCCACCGTCCATGACAGCAGCGCATTGGCGGAGGCCGTTGCCGGAAGGTGGTTGAACAGGCTCAGCGCACCGGCGCCGAGCAGCGCCGAGCCCAGCGGCATCACCACGCCCATCGCCAACGCGTAGGCGACGGCGCCGCGCGCGCTGCGCCACCAGCCGTCGAGCTCGACGCGCATTGCGCGCATCAGCGCGCGCCCCAGCATCGGCGCCAGCGTGCTGGCCAGCGCGGCGAGCAGCGCGAAGCCCCAGCCCATGCGCAGCAGCACCGCATTGGCCAGCAGCGTGCCGACAAACACGCCCGGCATGCCGCGCCAGCCCCACCGCAGCGCGGCGACCACGCCCAGTGCGGCGCCGGGCCAGAACGGCGCCGCACCGACGAAGGGCAGCGCCAGCACCGCGCAGGCGAGCTCGGCCGCGGCCAGCACGACATTGCGCGTCAGCCAGCGTGGGGGGCGCGCAGCGGTGGCGCCGGTCGGAGCGAGCGTGCTCAGCATGGTGCGGTGGGCCGCATTTTTCGTACCTGTTGGTACGAATATAAGCCAGTATGACCTGGAAAACCTTGATTACCCCAAGCGGGACTGGGCCGAAGGCAGCGCTGTTATGGTGCCTGGATGACCTGGGACAAAATATTCATCGTGTTGATCTCGCCGCTCGGCAGCGCCTTGCTCGCGGCCTTGCTCGCAGCGCTGCTGGCGCGCCGCGCCCGGCGCACGGCGTGGGCGCTGGCGATCGCGGCGTGGAGCTGGGTGCTGCTGTGCGCCACGCCCGCGTTCAGCAACCTGCTGGTCGGCGCGGTCGAGCGCAGCGTGCCCTACACGCCGCTGGCGCAGCTGCCGGCGCTGCGCGCCGCGCTGGTGCTGGGGGGCGGCGTGCAGCCGCCGCAACGCGCCGATCTGCTGCCGCACCTGAACCCCGCCGCAGCCCGCGTGTGGTACGCCGCGCGTCTGTACCACGCGGGCAAGGCGCCGCTGCTGGTGCTCAGCGGCGGCGTGACCGACCCGGAGCACGACCTCGGCTCGGAGGCCGACGCGATGCGGATGCTGCTGAACGACCTCGGCGTGCCCGACGCGGCGCTGCTGCTCGAGCAGCGCAGCATGAACACGCGCGGCAACGCGCGCAACGCGGCGGCGCTGCTGCGCGAGCGCGGCATCCATCGCGTGCTGCTGGTGACCTCGGCGCTGCACATGCGCCGCGCACTGGCGCGGGTGCGCGCGCAGGGCATCGACGCGGTGCCGGCCGCCACCGACTTCGAGGCGCGCCCGCTGCCCGGCGTGCGCCAGTGGCTGCCCAACGCCGGCGCCCTGCAGCGCAGCGGTGACGCGATCAAGGAAACCGTCGGCTGGGTCAACGAGCGCCGACAGGACGCGCGCTGAACGGGTTTCAGCCCGACGTGCCGGCGCGGCCGTAGACGTCGTCGAAGCGCACGATGTCGTCCTCGCCCAGGTAGTCGCCGCTCTGCACCTCGATCATCACCAGCTCGAACAGCCCGGGGTTGACCAGCCGGTGCGGGGTGCACGCCGGGATGTAGGTCGATTCGTTGGTGCGCACGTAACGCTCGGCGTCGCCGTTGACGACCTTGGCGGTGCCCGACACCACCACCCAGTGTTCGCTGCGATGGTGGTGCATCTGCAGCGAGAGGCTGGCGCCGGGCTTGACGACGATGCGCTTGATCTTGAACTTGTCGCCTTCCTCGAGCACCGAGTAGGTGCCCCAGGGGCGATGCACGGTGCTGTGCAGCCGGTACGCCGGATGCGCGCGCGCCTTCAGCTCGGCATACAGCTTCTTGACGTCCTGCACGCGCTCGCGCGCGACCACCAGCAGCGCGTCGTCGGTGTCGACCACGATCAGCCCGTCGACGCCGATCGTGCCGACCAGACGCCCGCCTTGCGCGTGCACCGCGCAGTCGCGGCTGTCGAGCAGCAGCGCGTCGCCGTCGACGCGGTTGCCGTGCGTGTCGGCCGGCAACAGGTCGGTCAGCGCCGACCACGAGCCGATGTCGCTCCAGCCAAGGGCGCAGGGCACCACCGCGACGTGCGCGGACTTCTCCATCAACGCGTAGTCCAGCGATTCGTCGCGCACCCCCGAGAAGGCCTCGGCGTCGAGCTCGACCTGCGCGACGCCGGAGCCGGCGCTGCGGCGCGAGCGCTGCAGGCAGGCGCGCACCGCGTCGACGATGTCGGGGGCATGGCGCTGCAGCTCGGCCAGCACGGTGCGCGGCGTGAAGCAGAACATGCCCGCGTTCCACAGGAAGCGCCCGCTGTCGAGGAAGCCGCGCGCGGTTGCGGCGTCGGGCTTCTCGATGAAACGCAGCACGCGCTCGCCGTCGGTTTCGAGGTAGCCGTAGCCGGTCTCAGGTGTGTCGGGGGTGATGCCGAAGGTCACCAGGCGGCCTTCGGCGGCGAGTTCGGCGGCGCGCTGCACCGCCGCGGCGAACGCCGCCTGGTCGCCGATCAGGTGATCGGCCGCCAGCACCAGCATCGCCGCGTCAGGCGCGTCGGCTTCGAGTTCTAGCGCCGCGGCGGCGACCGCCGCGGCGGTGTTGCGGCCGAACGGCTCGAGCAGATAGCGCAGCGGCAGCGCCGTGGCGTTCACCGCACGGTACTCGTCGGCGCTTTGAAAATAGAAATCCCGGTTGGTCACCGTCAGCACTTCGGCCACGCCGGGCAGCGCGGCCGCGCGCAGGAAGGTCTTCTGCAGCAGGCTTTGGCCGTCGGCCAGCTTGATGAAGGGCTTGGGATGCGCCTCGCGCGACAGCGGCCACAGGCGCGAGCCGGCGCCGCCGGACAGGATCACGGGAATCAGCGAGGGAGCAGTGGACATGGGGCGTGAGGTCGGCATCAGTGCGCAAGGTGCTTGGCAAAGCGTAGCAGCGTGGCGTGACGCGGTGCAGCCGGGCGGGCCCGGCGGTGGCGGAAAATGACACGGGTGATTATGTCGTCGCATTTGCATCCCCCGCATTCGTGGTGTTATGGTAACTATATATTATTGTTTGTCGATAAAATGCAGAGGGTATTTGGTGCGCTTGCCGTCACACTTTGAATCTGTAGAATCAAAATAACGCTCGGTTTATGACGGGACACGGCCACCGGCGCCCCGCGGCGCACCGATCCCGGAACGAACACGCTCAGGAGAACGTCGTATGGCTTTTTGCACGAAATGCGGTGTGCAGAATCAGGACGAGGCCCGGTTCTGCAAGGGCTGCGGCGCGAAAATGCCGGGACGCGCGGCAGCCCAGCCGGTGACGGACGACGCTGCCCGCCGCGAAGCCGAGGAAGCCGCGAAGCAGCAGGCCGAGGAAGCGGCGAAGCAGCAGGCCGAGGAAGCGGCGAAGCGCCAGGCCGAGGAGGCGGCAAAGCAGCAGGCTGATGAGGCGGCGAAGCAGCAGGCTGAAGATGAAGAGGCGGCGACGCGTCGGGCCGAGGAAGCGGCGAAGCTTCAGGCCGCGGAAGCCGCGAAACGCCAGGCCGACGAGGCCGCGAAGCGCCAGGCCGAGGAAGCCGCGAAGCGCCAGGCCGACGAAGCCGCGAAGCGCCAGGCCGA
>JAKAHP010000283.1 GCA_021825505.1 Pseudomonadota bacterium | reverse complement strand
GATCGACCCCGAGCAATCGATCTACGCCGGCACCAGCGCGCTGACCTGGTTGTCGTCGCTGCTCGGCGGCGCGGTGTTCGGCTTCGGCATGGTGCTGGCCTCGGGCTGCGGCAGCAAGACCCTGGTGCGCCTGGGCGGCGGCAGCCTGAAAGCCGCCGTCGTGTTCGTGATGCTGGCGATCGGCGCCTTTGCGACCATGCGCGGCATCGTCGCGGCGCCGCGCGTGTACGGCCTCGACCGTGTCGCGCTGCAACTCGGCGGCGCGCAGGATCTGCCCTCGCTGCTGACGCGCCACGGGCTGGGCTCGATCGCGCTGTGGCGCGGCTTGCTCGGCGTCGGCGGCGGTGCCTTGCTGGCGGCGTGGGCACTGGCGCCGCGCGACGCGCGCAGCGCGCGCAACCTGCTCGGCGGCGTCGGCGTCGGAGCGCTGGTGGTGGCGCTGTGGTGGGTTTCCGGCCACCTCGGCTTCATCGCCGAGGACCCCGACACGCTGCTGCCGACCTTCCTTGGCACCACCGGCAACCACCTCGAATCGTTCACCTTCGTCGCCCCGCTGGGCAACACACTGTTCTGGCTGCTGATGTACAGCGACGCCAGCAACGTGCTGACGATCGGCATCGTCTCGGTGTTCGGCGTCGTGCTCGGCGCCGCACTCAACGCCGCCGCCAGCGGGCGCTTCCGCTGGGAGGGCTTCACCGGGCTGCGCGACACCGCCGACCACATGATCGGCGGCTTGCTGATGGGCATCGGCGGCGTCACCGCGCTGGGCTGCACCATCGGCCAGGGCATCACCGGCGTGTCGACACTGGCCCCCGGCAGCATGCTGGCGCTGGCCGGCATCATCGGTGGCGGCGTGCTCGGCGTGCGCGTGCAGGCCTGGCGCCTGGAGCGCGCCGCTTGAACGCTGTGGACATCGACCGCGAGCGCCGCTTCGGCGGCCTCGCGCGGCTGTACGGCGAGGCCGGCGCGCAGCGCCTGGCCGGCGCGCACGTCGCGGTGATCGGGGTCGGCGGCGTCGGTTCGTGGGCGGCCGAGGCGCTCGCGCGCAGCGGCGTCGGCGAACTCACGCTGATCGATCTGGACCACGTCGCCGAATCGAACATCAACCGCCAGATCCAGGCGCTGGACTCGACGCTCGGGATGGCCAAGGTGCAGGCGCTGGCGCGCCGCATCGGCGACATCAACCCGGACTGCCGGGTGCATGCTGTGGAGGAGTTCGTCGACCCGGACAACGTCGAGGCACTGCTGCCCGAAGGGCTCGACGCGGTGCTCGACTGCTGCGACCAGGTGCGCGCCAAGGCCGCGCTGGCCGCGCTCGCGCAGCGCCGCGGCGTGACCGTGGTGCTGTGCGGCGCCGCCGGCGGCAAGCGGCTGGCGCAACGCGTCGACGTGCTCGACCTGGCCGAGGTACGCGACGACCCGCTCCTGGCCAAGGTGCGCTACCGCCTGCGCCGCGCGCACGGCGCACCGCGCGTCGGCCCGATGGGCCTGCGCTGCGTGTGTTCGCGCGAGCCGGTGCGACGCAGCGCCACCGCAAGCTGCGACGCCGCGCCGCAGGGCCTGAACTGCGCCGGCTACGGCTCCAGCGTGATGGTGACCGCCACCTTCGGCATGGTCGCCGCTGGCGTCGCCGTCGAAGCCCTGCTCGGCGCGTGACGCCACTCCAATCTTTGCTAAGATTGCACGTTTTGGGTCGTTAGCTCAGTCGGTAGAGCAGCGGACTTTTAATCCGTTGGTCGGGCGTTCGAGCCGCCCACGACCCACCAATAAATCAACAACTTGCTCGCTGTGGTCGGCAAGTTGTCTGCGCCGAGCAGGCCTTTCCTTGCCGTATGGTTGCCGTTTCTCGACGGCTAGCTTGCCCGCACCGGGGGCCGCAAGGCCGGGCGAGAGGGGAGGCCCGCCAGCCCTGGCGAGCATGGTGTTCTACGGTAGAACACCGCCGCGGCAGCGGCGAGTGCCCTCGTGATGGTGATCGGCGAAGTCTCGATCTGTACGGCAATTTGCCGTATGATCGGATCAGGAGGACAAAACCATGCCCGTCGCCGCCTCTACCGCCCGTCTCGAAGCCCGGATCAGCACCGATCTGCATTCGATGCTCAAGCGCGCTGCCGAACTTCGGGGGATCACCATGACCGATTTCGTGGTGTCCGCCGTGCAGGACGCCGCGCAACGTGCTATCGAGCAAGCTGAAGTAATTCGCTTGTCCATGGCTGATCAGGAATGCTTTGCGCAAGCTCTGTTGTCCCCCCCGAAACCAGACCCGGCCCTGGAGCGTGCTTACGCTCGTCGCAGCAAGCTTCTACGTGCTGAATGATCGGCGCACCGTTGCGCCTTGCGCCGCTCGACGCCACGCATGATCGCGCTGCGTTCAACAGCGATTCGGAGCCACTGAATCGCTACCTGCGTCAGCAAGTCACCCAGGACATTCGTCGTCGCGTGGCGGCCTGTTTCGTGGCTTTGGCGGACGGGCAGCGCATCGCTGGCTACTACACCTTGGCATCGGCCAGCTTGCTGCTGGCCGACCTACCGGCCAGTACTGGCAAAAAGCTGCCACGCTATCCGACCGTGCCTGCCGTTCGCATGGGCCGTCTGGCCGTCGATCAAGCCTTCAAAGGCCAAGGTCTTGGCGGCGCTCTGCTGGCTGATGCGCTCGACCGTGCCGCCCGTTCGGAGATCGCCGCCTTCGCCCTGATGGTGGACGCCAAAGATGAAACCACAGCGGCCTTCTACCAGCATCATGGTTTCATAGCCTTGCCCGATTCGCCACTGATCCTATTCCTGCCGCTGACAACCGTTCAGCTGGTGTCCGGGGCCACACCCTAGCCATCAGCGCTGACCTCCCGGCACACGCTGTAACGGCCCAGCCGGTGCCCGCCGCGTAGAGTCGGTCGGGTTTGCGCGCGATGCGCCTCGACCTAGGGGGAATCTCCATGGGTGCCGAACTTTCGCTCACGACGCTGGCGCAGCTCGGGCTGCGCATCACGAGCTCGCGCGACATGGACGCCGCGCGCTGGCTTGTCGCCAGGGCTGGCGCCGATGTCGTGGAATCCGCGGCGCAGGCGCTGGCCAGTCGCCGCGCACCGCGCCCGCAAAAAGTCATCACGCATCTCGGCCTCGACCGCAGGGGCTTTGCACGGCCCGATCTGCCATGGACCACCACAGCGCAGATCCATGTGCATCATCGGCTGCGCGGCGATTCAATGCCGGTCTACAACGCGCCAAGCACCTTGCCGCCGTAGACGTACCGACGACTCCGCTCGCGATCACGCAGCGCTTCGCGCCACTTTTTGGAGACGGGTGAGAAATAGTGCGCTCGCCCATGTTCCAACAAGTCCGAAGCAACCTTGTTTGGCAACATGCAACTGACTGCGGATTGGAACGAGGTCCAATTGAGCTCGTCGGTGCCCATCAACTTCCTTGCCTCGACGGCAGCTGCACTGCTCGAGGCATTCTTCGCTGGCGCAGCAGATCTCGCCTGAACCATCACACCCTCTGCATCGGTCACGGAAACGAGCACTCTACGATGCCTCCGCCAGCCTTCGATTGATCCTCGTCATGACGCCCGGAATGCGCCCCGCAGGGCGTGGTGGCGCAAGCGGGATCGCGGCGCACCGCGGTGGACATGAAGCGCCCGCTGCCTGCGCAAAGAAAACCCGGCATGGAGGACCGTTCCACGCGAATGTTCAGCCGAGTGCGACGAAGGTGAGGGGTTTCTAACTGCTTGCTAACGACTTGCGCATCGTTGCGCGTTCATATACAGATTGAGCATGTCTCACAAGCTCGTCCCGATCCATGAAGCTGCCGAAGCGTTTGGCGTCTCGGCGCAGACACTGCGCCGCTGGGAGCGCGCAGGTCGGCTTGTGCCCGACGGGCGCACAGCAGGTGGTCGCTGGCGCTATGACGGGTCTTCTCGGCGCGTCTGTATGGAAGCCGCTCCCGCAAAAGCCAGAAGCTCGTCGACGCCGTGCGCAGCGTGGTGTAGGGTGCGGCATGATCCTCGCGCACAAGATCGCGCTTGACCCGAACAACGCGCAGGCGACCTACT
>JAKAHP010000282.1 GCA_021825505.1 Pseudomonadota bacterium | reverse complement strand
GGCGGCGTACCGCGCGATCGGCGCCGCCGAGGCCGCGGCCGGCGCCACGCAGGCGGCGCTCGACGCCTGGGCGCAGGCCATCGCGCTGCTCGACGCGAACGCGGATGCGGGATCGGATGCGGGATCGGATGCGGAATCGGATGCGGAATCGGATGCGGAATCGGATGCGGCACCGGCCGAGCAGCTTGATGCGCGTCTGTACCGCGTCGCCGCCTTGCATCTGGGCTGTGCCGACCTGTGGCGCGAGCGTGGCGATGCCGCCGCGGCGATCGCCGCCTACGCCGCGGCGATCGAGCGCTGGCAGGCGCTGCAGCGCAGCGGCAGCGCGCTGTACAGCGCCGAGCTGGCCGACGTGCTCGCGCACAGCAGCTTCGAGCAGGCCCGGCTGCACCTGGCCGGCGGCGATGCCGCGGCCGCGGCGCAGGCCGCGGCGCTGGCCACCGCGGCGTGGAGCGAGGCGGCGGCCGAGCGCGAGCAGCCCGAGCCGCAGCGCCTCGATGCGCTGGCCAACGGCTACGGCTTCCAGGGGGCGGCGCTGCGCCGGCTGGGCGAGCGCGACGCGGCGCGGCAGTGTTTCGCGCAGGCGGCGACGCTGTGGGATCGGCTGCAGCTCGAGCTCGGCGCGGCGACGCCGCCGGGGCTGCTGCAGAGGCTGGCGCTGGCGCGCCAGCAGATCGAAGAACTCGACGCCGGACGCTGAGCCATGGACACCAACCCGCACGCACCGAAGCACCAGCTGACGATGTCGCTGCTGATGACTCCGGACATGGCGAACTTCGCCGGCAACGTGCACGGCGGCGCCATCCTCAAGCTGCTCGACCAAGTTGCCTACGCCTGCGCCAGCCGCTACGCGGCGCGCTACGTGGTCACGCTCAGCGTCGACCAGGTGATGTTTCTCGAAGCGATCCACGTCGGCGAGATCGTCACCTTCCTGGCGAGCATCAACCACACCGGGCGCAGCTCGATGGAAGTCGGCATCAAGGTCGTCGCCGAGGACATCCGCAGTCAGGCGCGGCGCCACGTCAACAGCTGCTTCCTGACCATGGTCGCGGTCGACGACGCCGGGCGCCCGACCGCGGTGCCGCCCTGGCAGCCCACCACCGACGAGGAAATCCGGCGCAACGACGCGGCGCGGCTGCGCCGCGAGTTGCGCCAGGAGCTCGCGGCGCGCTTCGCCGCGACGCGCCGGGCGCCGCAGGCCTGAAGCGCAGCCGCGCTGCCTCAGGGCGTGCGCGCGACCGGCACGCGCACGCTGATCGCACGGCACACGCGCCCGGCGTCGTGCTCCTGCCAGGTCCCGGGCGCGGGACGCGCGCCGCTTCCCCGGGGCGGCGCGGCGAGCTCGAACACCGCGCACAGCTCGATGCGACCTTCGCGCGACTTGCCCTGCTCGCGCAGCGGGCTGAGCACGCGGTACTCGAAGGGGCGTTGCGTGGCCGGGTCGCGCGCGGCGTCGGTGCATGTCGCGTCGCGGGTCGACGCCAGCATCGCATCGAGCGAGGCCGGCAGCTCGCCGCCGTCGCGCGCGTAGCGCTCGGCGCAGTCGGCGAGTCGCTTCAGGCGCACCACGCGCTCGGCGTCGAGGGCCTGGGCGCGCGCCAGCGCCGGCGTTCCCGCCATGCGCAGTCCGAGCCCGCAGGCGAGCAGCGCCAGCAGCAGCCCGGCCGCCGCGACCGTCGCAAGCGCGCCGCGCGGCGGCATCCGACCGTACTGCAACTGGCGTCGCTCGAGTCCGTACAGCGCGACGACCAGCATCGCCAGCAGCAGCAGCCACGACGCCTTGGCCACGAAGCGCGCCGTGGCCTCGCCCTGCAGCAGCGAGTACACGACCGCGATCAGGTCGCCGATCATCGTCAGCGATGCCGCCAGCAGTACACCGTAGGTGATCCAGCGCGTCAGCGCCGGCTCGCGGCGCGCGGCGCCGACCCGGTAGCGCGCGAACCACCAGCGCAGCGCCAGCGCATAGGCGGGCAGCGCGACCAGCAGCGACGCCATCGCGTGGTGGATCGTACGGCTCAGGGTGCTCGCCTGCGTCTTGCCCAGCACGTCGGGGAAGGTGAGCTCGGCCAGCGCGAAGCCCAGGCGGATCAGGGAGTAGGCGACGATGGTCAGCAACGCGAAGCCGAACAGGCTCATGCCGACATCGAGCGCGCTCGACGACTGCGGCGTGGCGTCGGCCGCGCGCACCGGGGCGGGCGGCGCGCCGCGCGCGATCAGCGCGTCGCGCAGCGCCTGCCGCGCCTGTTCCGGAGTCCAGCCGAGCAGTGCCAGTTCTCCCTCGATCTGGGCGTGTCCGGCGCCTGCGCGCAGACGCTCGCCGACATAAGCATCCAAAGCATCCATGCGTCACCTCGCTGATCGCGCCCTCGCTGGATTGTCTGCGGCGCAAGCGGCGCGCGGGACCTTGCGCGGCGTCGCGGCTTGACGCCACACGGGGCAAAGCGGATCAGACGTCGTTGATGAATGGAAGTTCCGTCTCGACGCGCTCGTCCTCGACAAAATATTGGCGTAAAACTTGATGTCTCGGATGAATAGCGGAAAACAAACGGAGTCGACGCATCTCGAGCGGGGGGGGGCGGCGCGCTACATCCACCCCAGGACCATCGCCAGCGTGAGCAGCGCCAACGGCGCGCCGATGCGCGCGTGCTCGCGCCAGCCCAGGCGCAGGCCGCGCTGCTGCGCGGCGTCGGCGACGATCAGGTTGGCGATGCTGCCGACCAGGAACAGATTGCCGGCGAAAGTCGAGGCCAGGGCCAGCCCCGGCCCCAGGCGCGCCGGGGTCGACGGCAGCAGCAGCATGACGGCGGGGACGTTCGACACGACGTTCGACAGCGCGAAGCCCAGCGTCAGCCAGGTGGCCTGGTGCCGCAAGGGGATGCCCCAGTCGGCCAGCTGCTGCAGCGCACGCAGGGGAAGGCCCGTGTTCTGCAGGGCGGCGTTGACGACGAACAGGCCGATGAACAGCACCAGCAGGTTCCAGTCGACGAGGCCGAGCATCTGCCGTGAATGCAGCCGGCGGCTCGTCAGCAGCACGCCCGCGCCGGCCAGCGCGACGACGTCGCGCGGCAGGTCCGAGACCAGGAACAGGGTGCCGACGACGGCCGCGACCGCGGCACCTTTCGCGCTTTGCCAGCGATCGAACGGCGCCGCAGGGGCGGCGGGCGCGCTGCTGCGCGAAGCGCGCAAGCTCGGGCGCAGCAGCAGCCAGGTGGCGACGAGGCCGCCGAGCACCGGCAACGCGGCGGCGCGCATATAGCCGGCGAAGGACAGGCGCAGCGTTTCGCCGATCAGGATGTTCTGCGGATTGCCCACCAGTGTCGCCGCGGAGCCGATGTTGGCGGCGCAGGCCAGCGCGATCAGGAAGGGCAGCGGCGCCGAGCCGCGCCGACGCAGCGCGTCGATGAACACCGGTGTGGCCGCGAGGCAGACGATGTCGTTGCCGAACACCGCCGACATGGCCGCGATCGCGCCGATCGACATGGCCAGCATCAGGCCATCCGAACCCGCGTGCCCGGCGATGCGGCGCGCGACCGCGTCATAGAAACCGCCGAGGCGCATTTGCGCCGAGATCACCATGAACGCGAACAACAGCAGCAGCGTGGGCAGATGCACCGCGGCGCGCGCCTGGTCGACGCTCAGCGCGCCGCCCGCGACCATCGCGATGGCGCCCAGCAGCGCCACCCCGGTGCGATCCACCTGCAGCCATGGCAAGCCGCCCACGGCCATGCCGAGGTAGACGATGCCGAACACCGAAACGACGAAAAGGTCCATGACAAGCGCGCCTGAGCTGGTGGGTAAGTCGACCTGGCGGTCGCGATGCTACGCCGCCCGCGGGGCGCACTCCAAGCTCGCATGCCGACAAATGTTAGGGTTTCTAACTGCTTGCTAACGACTTGCGCATCGTTGCGCGTTCCTATACAGATTGAGGATGTCTCACAAGCTCGTCCCGATCCGTGAAGCTGCCGAAGCGCTTGGCGTCTCGGCGCAGACACTGCGCCGCTGGGAGCGCGCAGGTCGGCTTGTGCCCGACGGGCGCACGGCAGGTGGTCGCTG
>JAKAHP010000281.1:2509-4067 GCA_021825505.1 Pseudomonadota bacterium | reverse complement strand
GCGGGGTGCTGCGCGACGGCGAGGCGCGCCAGACCGACAACGGTGCGGGCGCGCGCTACATCTACCCGCTGGTGGCGCAGCAGCGCTGCATGGGCTGCCACAGCGACGCCCAGCTCGGCCAGCCGCTCGGCGCGATCGACGTGCGCCAGAATCTGGTGCCGCTGCTGTCGCGCGCGCGGCGCAATTTCCTGCACACGCTGGCGTGGCTGGCGCCGCTGCCGATCGCGGTGGCGCTGCTCGTCGCGCTGCTGCTGAGCCGGCGCCTGCACGGCGCGCTGGGCGATCTGCGCGAGCGCATCGACGAGGTCAATCAGGTCTCCGATCTGACGCGGCTGCAGCAGCCGGCGAGCAGCGCCGGCTTCAGCGACGTCGACGCCCTGGTCGGCGAGGTCGGCAAGCTGGCCGGGCGGCTGCGCGGCTTCGCCGTCGACAAGGGTCTGCTCGAACTCGAGATCCGCCTGCTCGAGCGCTTCGTGATCACCTCCGAGATGGTGCGCGACTGGCGCGAGCACGTGCGCCAGCTGCTGCTCGACATCAACCAGGTGATCGACGTCTACGTGCTGTTCTCGATCTTCAAGGTCGACGACGAGCTGCACGATCTCGAGGTGTTCTGGCGCTGCCCGCCGCAGCCGCAGGCGCGCGCCGAGTTCGAGCAGGCGCTGCGCGCCAGGCTCGAGGATGAAGGCTTCGGCAGCGCCATCAGCGTGCGCCACCACGTTGCCGACGCCGGGGCGCCGATGCTGCCGGTAGGGCGCGAGGACATCGACATGCACACGAAGGCGCTGGTCGTCGACACGCCGAAGATCGGCGGCATCGTCGGCATCGGCGTGCAGGTGGGCATCCACCACGACCCGACGCGGCGCCTGATCACCGAGTCGATCCTGTCGACGCTGCTCAACGTCGTCGGCTCGGTCAAGGCGATTTCCAAATACACCCGTGACCTCGAGTTCTACGCCACCCGCGACCCCCTGACGCAGCTGTTCAACCAGCGCGTGTTCTGGGAACTGCTCGACTACGAGATCCTGCGCGCCGAGCGTCACGAGCAGCGTTTTGCGCTGCTGATCATCGACCTCGACAACTTCAAGAATGTCAACGACACCCATGGCCATACCGTCGGCGACCGCCTGCTGCAGGCTATCGCATCAACGGTGCACGCGGTGCTGCGCAAGGGCGACATCTTTGCGCGCTACGGCGGCGACGAGTTCGCCATCGTGCTGCCGCAGACCGACGGCGCGATGCCCTACGAAGCTGCGCAGCGCGTGCTGTCGGCGATTGCCGGCGTCGGGCTCGAGGCCGCCGACGGCAGCCCGGTGCGCTCGACCGCGTCGATCGGGCTGGCGCTATACCCGGATCATGCGACGCGTGCGAAGGACCTGTTCCTGTTCGCCGACAACATGATGTACAAGGCCAAGGCGCAGGGCAAGAACCGCATGACCCTGCCCAGCGCCGACGATGTCGTCGAGACCTTCCGCCACATCGGCGAGCAGAGCGCGCTGATCGTGCGCGCGGTCGACGAGCGCTGGCTGGAACCGCATTTCCAACCGATCGCCGACGCCCG
>JAKAHP010000281.1:0-2499 GCA_021825505.1 Pseudomonadota bacterium | reverse complement strand
GCTCGGCGCCGACCAGTTCATCGAAATCGCCGAGCGCGCCGGCGTGATCCAACGGCTCGACGCGATCACGATGGAGAAGGCTTTCGACCTCGCGCAGCGCAGCGGCTACACCGGCACGCTGTTCATCAACATCTCGCCGCGCGCACTGGTGCCGGGTGAATTCTTCCAGACCGTGCGCCGCCTGACGCGCGCCAGCAACATCGACCCCGGGCGCATCGTGTTCGAGCTCACCGAGCGCGACACCGTGCAGAACCTGGCGCTGCTCAAGAGCTTCGCGCTGCACTTGCGGCGCGAGGGCTTCCGTCTGGCGATCGACGACTTCGGCTCCGGCTTCTCGTCGTTCAGCTACCTGAAGCGGCTGCCGGTCGACATCATCAAGATCGAAGGCGAGTTCGTCGCCGACATGCTCGCCGACTCGAGATCGATGGCGATCGTGCGCTCGGTGGCCGCGCTGGCCTCCGACTTCGGCATCCGCACCGTGGCCGAGTTCGTCGAGAGCGCCGAAGTGCTCGACGCCGCGCGCACCCTGGGCATCGATCTGCTGCAGGGCTATCACATCGGTCGCCCGGCCCCTGATTTGCGGGTCGTTTGACAAGTCGATGCCGCCAACCTATCTTCGCGCTGAGCAAATCAATTCGCATTAGGCAAAATCGTGCGCAAGCGCCGGGGCGTCGCGCGCATCGTTGCGACGCGGCGAGGAGGGCATCACGATGGCGGCACGCGTCTACCAGCCGGGATTCGGCAATCAGTTCGTCAGCGAGGCGGTGGCGGGCGCGCTGCCGCAGGGGCGCAACAGCCCGCAGCGTCCTCCCCTGGGGCTGTACGCCGAGCTGATCTCGGGCACCGCATTCACCGCGCCGCGCGCGCACAACCAGCGCAGCTGGGTCTACCGGCGCCAGCCGTCGGTGGTCGCCGGGGCGTACGCGCCTTATGCGCAGCCGTACTGGAAAAGCGGGGCGGCGGACGGCGAGCAGGCGCCTCCTGACCCGCTGCGCTGGCGCCCGCTGCCCTTGCCGCAGGAGCCGCTGGACTTCGTCGACGGGCTGCGCACGCTGGTCGTTGCCGGCGACCCGGACGCGCAGTGCGGCATGGCCGCGCACCTGGCGATGATGAACCGCTCGATGGACGGCCGCGCCCTGGTCAACGCCGACGCCGAAATGCTGATCGTGCCGCAACACGGTGCGCTGACGCTTGTCACCGAATTCGGCGTGCTCGACGTCGCGCCGGGCGAGATCGCGCTGCTGCCGCGCGGCATCGCGTTCCGCGTCGACGTGCAGGGGCCGTCGCGTGCCTACGTCTGCGAAAACTACGGCGTGCCGCTGCGCCTGCCCGAGCTCGGCCCGATCGGCAGCAACGGCCTGGCCGCCGCGCGCGACTTTCTCGCCCCGGTGGCCGCGTTCGACGCGCAGCCGGCACGCGACTGGCGCATCGTGCGCAAGGACGGCGGACGCCTGTGGCAGGCGACGCAGCCGCATACGCCGTTCGACGTGGTCGCCTGGCATGGCAACCTGGCGCCGTTCAAATACGACACCGCGCATTTCATGGTGCTGGGCAGCGTCAGCTTCGACCATCCGGACCCGAGCATCTTCACGGTGTTGACCAGTCCCAGCGACACGCCGGGAAGTGCCAACTGCGACTTCGTGATCTTCCCGCCGCGCTGGAGCGTGGCCGACGACACCTTCCGGCCGCCCTGGTACCACCGCAACGTGATGAGCGAGTTCATGGGCCTGGTGCGCGGGCGCTACGACGCCAAGCCGAGCGGCTTCGAGCCCGGCGGCGCCAGCCTGCATGGCGCCATGGTGCCGCATGGGCCCGACGCCGAGGCCTTCGCCGCGGCCAGTGCGGCGGACCTGGCGCCGCAGCGTCTGGACGACACGCTGGCGTTCATGTTCGAGAGCCGCTGGCGCATGCGCCCGACCGCGTTCGCGCTGCAGGGCGGCGCACTCGACGCCGCTTACGCCGCTTGCTGGGCGACGCTGGCCGATCGGTTCACGGCATGATCGCGCTCGACGAGACCCACGATCCGGCGCGGCGCAGCTGGGTCGCGTCGGCCCATGCGCCGGGGTGCGATTTCCCGATCCAGAACCTGCCGTTCGGGCGCATGCGCGGCGCCGACGAGCCGTGGCGCATCGGCGTGGCGATCGGCGACCAGGTACTCGATCTGCGGCTGGCGGCCGAGGCGGCGCGCTGGGCCGAGGTCCCGCGCGAGCTGCTCGCGCCGCTGGCGGCCGGCGACCTCAACGCCTTCATGGCGCTGGGCGCGGACGCCGCGCGCACGCTGCGCCGGGCGCTGTCGCGCGCGCTGACCGCGGGCGCGGGCGCGGCGCCGGCGCTGGCCGCGCGCCACCGGCCGCAGGCACGGGTCGAGCTCGGCGTGCCGTGCGCGGTCGGCGAATCTCCCAGACTAAGCCATGGCGGTTTGCGTGACAGGGTTGTTGCGATGCCGTTTCCTGCCCTGCAGTTTCATTTCGCGCATCAGACGGGCGCAACGGCGTTGAC
>JAKAHP010000280.1 GCA_021825505.1 Pseudomonadota bacterium | reverse complement strand
GCGCGGCCGTGGCCGCGCGCGGCCGACGGCGCGCTGCTGCGCGACGGCGCCAGCCGGCTGCAGCACGCCGGGCTGATCGGCTTCATCGCGCGCAACTACCTGGCGCGCGACGATGGCTACTGGTATTTCCAGAACGGTCCGCAGCGCGTGTACGTCGAGCTCGACGCGGCGCCGCTGGTGCTGCGGCTGCAGCCCGACGGGCGCTGGCGCACCCATACCGGGGTGGATTGCGCGCCGCGCGCGGCATGTCTGGACGCTGTCGGGCGGCTCTACCTCGACACCGACGCGGGCCCCGGCATCGTGCACAGCCAGGACCTGGCGGCGCTCGGCGACTGGCTGAGCGAGGACCTGAGCTGGCTGCGCCAGCCCGGCCACGTGGCGCTGGCCCTGCGCGCGCTGAACGGCACTGCGCCGGCGGCGCATCTGCGCTTTCGCATCAGCCCCTCGGCCGACGCCGCGCTGTAGGCCGGGCGCGCGGCCGCGGCCGCCACGCCTGCGCTTACTTCGACTGCGCCACCATGTAGGCGACGGCCGCCTCCACGTCGGCGTCGCTGGCGGTCGAGCCGCCCTTGGGCGGCATCATGCCGGCCTTGCCCTGGAAGCCATGGATCGCGTGGTCGTCGAGCACCGCGACGCCTTGCGCAATGCGCGGCGCCCACGCCGCCTCGTCGCCAACCTTGGGCGCGCCGGCGATGCCGGCGCCGTGGCAGGCGATGCAGGTGGTCTGATACAGGGTCTTGCCGGCGTCGGCGCTCGCTGCCGGGGCGGCCGGCGCCGGCGCTGCGGCCGCCACCGTGGTCGAAGCCGCGGCCGCGGGCGAGGTCGTCGCCGCGTTCGAGGCGGCCGAGGCCACCGCGACCTGGCCCACCGGCGCGGTCGTCGCGCTGTCGGCACTGACCGTCGAGTTGGCTTCGCTCGGCGCGCCGGCGGAAATGAAATGCACCAGCAGCAACAGCACGATGACCGGCGTGGCGAAGCCCACGAGCAGGATGATGATGGTCTTGCGCAGCGTCGGCGCGAACGGCAGGTCGCTCTTCTCGTCGTGGGCGGGCTTGGGGTCGTGTGCGCTCATGGTGGGCGAATGCGGGTTGAACGAAATCAAGAACGGGCTTTCGCGGCCATGATAGAGCCTGCGCGACGCGCGCGGAATCGGTAGGGCCCAGGCCGTGCCTGCTGATATACTGCTCCATTGCCTTGCGGGGCCTCAGCAATCGCCAGCTCAGCTGCCGATTGCCACGGCACCTGCCACGGCACCCCCCGACGCGCCCGTAGCTCAGTGGATAGAGTATTGGCCTCCGAAGCCAAGGGTCGCTGGTTCGATCCCAGCCGGGCGCGCCACGTCAACAGCCTGCGAACAAGCTGGCGATCTGAGCCATCGGCAGGTACAGGCGTAGTGGGGTCTGCTGGAGCGGCTGGAAGTCGAAATGCCGATAGAAGCTTTCGGCTCGCGCGTCTTTCGCATCGACGATCACCGCCATGGCTGCGATCTGCTGCGCAGCTTCGAGGCTGCTGCGCAGTGCGTCCACGATGAGGAACTCTCCAGCACCCTGACCGCGGACCGAGCGGTCCACCGCGAGCCTGCCGAGCAGCGTCACCGGCAGTTGGCCGTAACGCGGAAGTCGTTTCATGAGATCGGCCGGCAGCTCATCAAGCGCGACGATGGAAGCCGACAGGGTGTAGAAGCCGAGGACACTCGAGCTTGCAGGCTGCGTCAATACAAAGGGCGCGGCGACACGCTTTTCGGCGTCTTGTCGCGCCTGATCGCGCAGATAACGATTCAGATCTTCGTTGCCACAATCGAAACGCGTGCGGTCATGCGATTTTTCAAGCGCGCAGACGTATTCCGGAGCGAGTAGGAGCGTCACTCACAATCCCGCTTTCTTCCGATAGCGCTGAATCGCCTGTTGGAGCCGCGCGCCCGGCTCGGCAGGCGTCAGCAAGGCGCTGACGAAAGCTGCCTGTTCCTTGCGGGACAGACGAATGAGTTCGTGCTCCTGCACGATCTTCGCAGCGGCTTCCTGGGTGCTGTCGATGACCAGTTCGCTCAGGGTGCGTCCTGTCAGTGTGGCGGCTCGCTGGAAGAATTCCTTCTGATCGCTGGAGACGCGCGCCTCCAGGCGCGCATTGCGCGGTTTGTCTTGGGTTTCAGGCGTGTTCAGCATCGGTGATCCCCGTCGGACGAAAGGCTACTGCTTCAATGTACGCCAACTGTCCGTACAGATCAAGGCGCCGGCTCGCCGAGCACGAGGCACAGCTCCTTGGCCTGCACCCGGTCGCCGGGCTTGACCAGCACCTCGACGACCACCGCATCGCGCTCGGCCGCGATCACCGCTTCCATCTTCATCGCCTCCAGCGACAGCAGGGTCGAGCCGGCCTGCACCTTCTGCCCCGGCTGCACCGCCACCGCGACCACGCTGCCCGGCATCGGCGCGGCGACCTGCAGCGGATCGTGCGGATCGGCCAGGCGTCGCGCCTCGCCGTCGCCCTGGGCGTCGGCATGGCGCACGCGCACCGTGCGCCCCTGGCCGTTGAGTTCGAAACGGACCTTGCGCGCCACGTCGCCGTCCGGGGTGATCGATTGCAGTGTGATCAGCAGCGTCTTGCCGGGGTCGATGCCGACCGCGATTTCCTGCTGCGGCTGCGGACCGTAGAAGAACACCGGGGTCGGCAGCAGCGAGGTGTCGCCGTATTGCCGCTGGTGTGCGCAAAAGTCCCGCATCACCTTCGGGTACATCAGGTACGAAGCCAGCCGCCGGTCGTCCAGCGGCATGCCGCATTCGGCCTCGGCGCTCGCACGCACGGCGTCGAGATCGGCCGGGGCCAGGGTGTCGCCGGGCCGGTAGGGTTGCGGCGGCGCCGCGTCGGGCGGCAGTCGCAGCACCTTGCGCGCCAGCTCCTGCGGGAAGCCGTCGGCGGGAAAGCCGAGCTCGCCGCGGAACAGTTGCACCACCGACTCGGGAAACGCGACTTCGTGGTGCGGATCGGCGACCATCTCGGCGCTGAGGTCGCCGGCCACCATGGTCAGCGCCATGTCGCCGACCACCTTGGAGCTCGGCGTGACCTTGACGATGTCGCCGAACAGCCGGTTGACGTCGGCGTAGGCCTGCGCCACCTCGCTCCAGCGCGCGGCGAGCCCCAGCGCGCGCGCCTGCTCGCGCAGATTGGTGTACTGGCCTCCGGGCATCTCGTGCCGGTAGACGTCGGCGGTGCCGCTGTGGATCTCGGGCTCGAACGGGGCGTAGAAGCGCCGCACGCCCTCCCAGTAGGTCGAGGCCTCGTGCAGCGCACGCGGCGACAGTCCGGGGTCGCGCTCGGTGCCCTCCAGCGCCGCCGCGATGGCCGAGAGGTTGGGCTGCGAGGTCAGTCCGCTCATCGCATCGAGCGCGCCGTCGACGGCGTCGCAACCGGCCTCGATCGCGGCCAGCACCGACGCTGCCGACGCGCCGCTGGTGTCGTGCGTGTGGAAATGCACCGGCAGGCCGGTTTCCTCCTTCAGCGCCTTGACCAGGGCCGCGGCCGCGCGCGGCCGGCACACGCCGGCCATGTCCTTGATGCCGAGGATGTGCACGCCGGCGGCCTTCAGCTCGCGCGCGATGTCGACGTAGTAGCGGATGCCGTACTTCGGGCGGCTCGCATCGAACAGGTCGGCGGTGTAGCAGATCGCGCCCTCGCACAGCGCGCCGGATTCGCGCACGGCGTCGATCGCCACGCGCATATTGCGCACCCAGTTCAAGGAATCGAATACGCGGAACAGGTCGATGCCGTGCCGCGCCGATTGCGCGACGAAGTGGCGCACCACATTGTCCGGGTAGCTGGTGTAGCCGACCGCATTGGCGCCGCGCAGCAGCATCTGCAGCAGCAGGTTGGGCATGGCCGCGCGCAACTGGGCGAGGCGCTCCCAAGGGTCTTCCTTGAGAAAACGCATCGCGACGTCGAAGGTGGCGCCGCCCCAGCATTCCACCGAGAACAGCTGCGCGAGCTCGCGCGCGTAGAACGGCGCGATCGGCAGCATGTCGGCGGTGCGCATGCGCGTGGCCAGCAGCGACTGGTACGCGTCGCGCATCGTCGT
>JAKAHP010000279.1 GCA_021825505.1 Pseudomonadota bacterium | reverse complement strand
CGCCAGGTTGTGTGCTCGGGCGAGGCGCTGCCCATCGATCTGGTCGAGCGCTTCTTCCGCCTGCTGCCGCAAGCCAGGCTGGACAACCTCTACGGCCCGACCGAGGCTGCGGTGGATGTCAGCGCCTGGTCTTGCCGGCCCGGCGAGCCATCGGGCGGCGTGCCCATCGGCGCCCCGATCGCCAACACCCAGCTGCACGTGCTCGACGCCCACATGCGTCAGTTGCCCATCGGGGTTGCGGGCGATCTCTACATCGGCGGCGTGCAGGTTGGCCTGGGCTATGTCGCACGGCCGGATCTCACCGCCGAGCGTTTCATCGGCGACCCATTCAACCCGAGCGGGCGCCTGTACAAAACCGGCGACCTCGCGCGCTGGCGCGCCGACGGCGCGCTGGACTATCTCGGCCGCTCGGACCACCAGGTCAAGCTGCGCGGCTACCGCATCGAACTCGGCGAGATCGAAAACCACCTGCTCGGCCTGCACGGCATCAGCCAAGCCGTGGCCATCGTCCGCGAAGACACGCCCGGCGACCCGCGCGTCGCCGCCTATGTCGTGAGCCAGGCCGGAAACCTCGACACGGAGCTGTTGCGGGACCGTCTGCGTCAGGTTCTGCCCGACTACATGGTGCCGCAAAACATCCTGCAGCTCGGGGAGATTCCGCTGCTGTCCAGCGGCAAGGTGGACCGCCGCGCCCTGCCCGCGCCAGCCATGCCGCAAACCGCCTCCGCGCGCGGCCGCATCGCCCCGCGCAGCGCGCTGGAGCGGGTCGTGCTGGAAGCCATGGAACAGGTGCTCAAGCTCCCCGCCATGAGCGTGACCGACGACTTTTTCGCGCTGGGCGGCCATTCGCTGCTCGCCGCACGTCTGGTCACCGCGCTCAACCGCGAACTGGACCTGAACCTGCCCCTGCGCGTCCTGTTCGAGTCGCCCACCGCCGAACGCATGGCGCAGGCGGTGGAGCGCGCGCGGCAGGACGGCGGCGTCAAGCGCGCGGCCATCCGCCACGATCCCGCGCGCACCTCGGCACCGCTCACCGCGCAGCAGGAACGCATCGCCTTCATGGAAGAACTGCATCCCGGGCGGGTCATCTACAACTCGCCGTCCGCCCATCGCCTGCGCGGGCCCCTGGACCTGTCGGCGTTTGAAGCCGCGCTGCGCGAGATGGTGCGCCGCCAACCCGTTCTGCGCACGGCCATCCACACGGTCGAAGGCAAGCACAAGCAGGTCGTGCTGGACGCGGTGCCGTTCAATCTGCCCATCGAGGATCTGAGCGCGCTGCCCGAGGCCGCGCGCGAAGCCGAACTGATGCGGCGCATGCAAGCCCTGGTCGATCAACCGATCGACATCCACCAGGCGCCGCTGTTCCGCATCGCCATGTACCGGCTCGCGCCGCAGGAACATGCCTTCCTGTTCATGCCGCACCACATCATCTGGGACGGCTGGTCCTTCGATCTGTTCTACACCGAGATGGCCGCCTGCTATGGGGCGCTCGTGCGCGGCGTACCGGCCCCGCTGCCGGCACTGCCCGTGACGTATGCCGACTATGCGCATTGGCAAGCCGATTGGATGCAAAGCGAGGACTTCGACCGCCAGCTGCGCGACTGGAACGCACGCATGGCCCAGGCCCCTGCGCCGCGCGCGCCCAGGACCGACAAGCCTCGCAGCGCCGGCATGAGCGGCGAAGGGGCCACGGAATGGGTACGCATCGACGCGCCAAGCGCCGAACGCCTGCGCGGCATCGCCCGGCAGGCCGACGTCACGCTGAACATGCTCACCCTGGCCGTGTATGGCGCGATGATGGCCAGCGTGGCCGCGAGTCCCACGATCGTGGTCGGCGTGCCGGTGCGAGGACGCATGATGGCCGAGGTCGAGCCGGTGATGGGGTTCTTCAACAACCTGCTTCCCCTGCAGCTGCACATCGACCCCACGCAACCCGCCACCGCATTCCTGCGCGACGTGAAACGGGAATTGCTCGATGTCATGAATTTCCAGGACATTCCCTTCGAGCGCCTGGCGATGGAGCCGGACATGATGGCGCGCTCGCAGCACGCCGGCATCTACCAAGCCCTGTTCTCCTTCCAGGACGCGCGCGAACGCGAGCGGCAATGGGGTGGGCTGGCGCAGAGCAGCATCCTCATTTTCCAGAAGGGCGCCACCGAAGACCTTGGCTTGTGGCTGATGGAAGTGCCGCACGGACTGGAAGGCGGCATCACCTACAACGCCGACATCTACACGGCGCGAACGGCCGAAGCCTTGCGCGCGCGCTATCTCGAATTGCTGGAACGCCTGGCCGCCGAGCCGCAGCAAACCCTCGCCGCCCTGCTCGACGACAGCGCATCGGCTCCGGCAGCGTCGCTTCGCCACCTCGCCGCTGCGCCGGATGACGCTCCGGTTCTTGCCGGCGCGGCGTCTCCGGTTCGCCAGCCCAAAGCACCCGGCCGCGCGCTGACCCCGACGGAGCAGAGTCTCACCGAAGTGTGGGCCTCCCTGCTCGGCTTGCAGGCGGCACAGATCGAACCGCGGGACAACTACTTCGACCTCGGCGGGGACTCGCTCACGGCCATGCAGGCCGTGATCCGCATGTACGAGCGCACCGGCAAGCGCGCCAACGCACGCCTGCTGATCTTCGAATCGCTCGAGCAAATCGCCAGCAGCTACGACGCGATGCCAAGCGAGACCGCGCACAAGCCGGGCCTCGTCAGGCGCTTGTTCGGCGGCCTGCATCGCGGCAAGAAAGACCGCGTCGAACTTTGAGCCCTAGGGAGACCATCATGTTGACCACACCCATGCTCGAACCCCATGCGCAGCGCTGGCTGCGCGCGCGCGGCAACGCGCCGTATGGACCCGCGGCGCACACGCCGGCGCAGACGGCGCAGGCCTTGCGCGAACATGCGCCAGCGCGTCGCAACCCCGCTCTGCAGCGCCCGCAAGGCCGCGACGTGCACGTGTGGCACATCGACCTGCGCGACATGGGCACCGACGCCGTGAACCTGCTCGACGCCGCGGAACTCGCGCGCGCCCAACGCTTCGTCTATGCGCACGACTGGCGCCGCTATGTGGCCGCGCACGCCTGGCTGCGCCGCGTCCTGGGCGCCTATCTCGGCATCGCGCCTCAGCATCTGCGCTTCGACGCCGACGCGCACGGCAAACCCATGCTCGCGCATCGGCACGCGAACGGCGATGCGGCGCTGCGTTTCAACATGAGCCACAGCAAGGACATCGCGCTGATCGCCGTCACCTCGGGGCCCGAAGTCGGGGTGGACATCGAAGCCCTGCGCGACGACCTTCCCGGCCCCGATCTGGCCGCCGGCGTGCTCAGCGCCGGCGAGCTCGACGAACTTGCACGGTGCGCGCCGCAAGACCATCCGGCGGTGTTCGTCGGCTGCTGGACGCGCAAGGAGGCCTGTCTCAAGGCGCTGGGCGTCGGCCTCGGCCTGGAACCCCGCGCGCTCGACGTCGGGCTTCAGGCGCAGCGCATGACGCTGCAGCTGGGCAGCGGCGAACCCGCCGTCGACCTGGCCCCGCTGCCGTGTCCGCCCGGCTACGCCGCGGCCCTGGCCGTGGTTGGCGGTTTCGCGGGCGTCGCGCGTCAGGACGCGGCGCTGGTCTGGGAGGGCATGTCTTGACCCCGATGCGCTTCTCGCATGGTGCGCGCGAACTGTTCGGCCTGCACCTCGAACCGCGTGCCGCCACGGCGCGCGGCCATGCCGTGCTGTTGTGCAACCCCTTCGGGCAGGAAGCCATTCGGGCCCACCGTTTCTACCGCGTGCTGGGCGACCGCCTGGCGGCGGCCGGCTTCGATGTGCTGCGCTTCGACTACTACGGCAGCGGGGACTCGGGCGGCGAAGACGCCGACTTCGACCTCGACGGCAGCATCGCCGACACCGTGGCCGCGGGGCGCCTGCTGCTGCAGCGCAGCGGTGCGGAGCGACTGTCCTGCATCGGACTGCGGCTGGGGGGCAACATCGCCCTGGCGGCGACCGCGGGCTGGGCCACGCCGGCCGCCCACGTGGCCATGCTGGAGCCGGTACCGGACGGATTCGCCTACCTGGACGAACTGGCCGGCGCCAACGCGCAGGCCCTGGCACGCACCTTCGGCGCGC
>JAKAHP010000025.1 GCA_021825505.1 Pseudomonadota bacterium | reverse complement strand
CATCGCCGCGCAGGCCCGCCTCGAGGGCGTGCGCACGCTGCGCGAGTCGGGGCTGGTGAAAGTGCGACTGGGCCTGACCTCGATCGAAGAGGTGCTGGCGGTGACCAACGAATGACGATCTGACGGAGGCTCGATGGCGACCACACATGCGCCGAAGGAGGCGCTGTACGCCTGGGAGGGCAAGGACCGCCAGGGCAAGCTGCAAAAAGGCGAGATGCGCGCCGGCAGCGAAAACATCGTCAATGCGGCGTTGCGCCGGCAGGGCATCCTGGCGACCAAAATCCGCAAGCGCAAAACGCGCGGCGGGCGCTCGATCAAGTCCAAGGACCTGACGACCTTCACGCGCCAGATGGCGACGATGCTGCGCGCCGGAGTTCCGCTGCTGCAGTCCTTCGACATCGTCGCGCGCAGCCACCCGAATCCGTCGATGTCGCGGCTGGTCGGAGAGATCCGCAACGACGTCGAAACCGGCACCAGCCTGTCGGCGGCGTTCCGCAAGCATCCGAAATACTTCGACCCGCTGTACTGCAATCTGGTCGAGGCCGGCGAGGAGGCCGGCATGCTCGAGCTGCTGCTCGACCGCCTGGCGACCTACCAGGAGAAGACCCTGGCGATTCGCGCGAAGATCAAGTCCGCGCTGACCTACCCGATCGCGGTGATGATCGTCGCGATGATCGTCGTCTCGATCATCATGCTGTTCGTCGTTCCGACCTTCCAGGACGTGTTCAAGCAGTTCGGCGCCAACCTGCCGGCGCCGACCTTGATCGTGATCGCGATCTCGAATTTCTTCGTTCACTACTGGTACATCCTGTTCGGCACGCTGTTCATCGGCGGCTATTTCCTGTTCCAGTCGTGGAAGCGCTCGCCCAAGGTGCAGGAGTTCGTCGACCGCACGATGCTGCGGTTGCCGGTGTTCGGCCAGCTGGTGCTCAAGGGCACGCTGGCGCGCTGGACGCGCACGCTGGCGACGATGTTCGGCGCCGGCGTGCCGCTGGTCGAGGCGCTCGACTCGGTGGGCGGAGCCTCCGGCAACATCGTGTTCCGGCGTGCCACCGAGAAGATCCAGCAGGACGTGTCGACCGGCACCAGCCTGACGCTGTCGATGCAAAGCAGCGGCGTGTTCCCGCCGCTGGTGTTGCAGATGGCGTCGATCGGCGAAGAGTCGGGTTCGCTCGACCAGATGCTGGGCAAGGCCGCCGACATCTACGAGGCCGAAGTCGATGAACTGGTCAAGTCGCTGTCGAGCCTGCTCGAGCCGATCATCATCGTGATCCTCGGCGTGATCATCGGCGGCCTCGTGGTGTCGATGTACCTGCCGATCTTCAACCTCGGCAAGGTGGTCGGTTGAACGCGCTGGCGGTGTGGCCGGCCGCGGCGCCGGTGCTGCTGGCCGGTCTGATCGGCCTGCTGGTCGGCAGCTTCATCAACGTACTGGTGCTGCGACTGCCGGTGATGCTGCAGCGTGCCTGGGCCGACGAGGCGCACGCCATGCTGCAGCCCGACGCGCCGGCGCCGACGCGCGAGCGCTTCGACCTGCTCTACCCGGGGTCGCGCTGCAATGCCTGCGGCACCTCGATCCGCTGGTGGCAGAACGTTCCGGTGCTGAGCTGGCTGTGGCTGCGCGGGCGCTGCGCGGCCTGCGGAGCGCCGATCTCGCCGCGTTATCCGCTGGTCGAGGCGACGAGCGCCGTGGCCACCGCGGCACTGGTCGCGCTGCACGGCCTCAATGCCTGGACCGGCGGCGAGGCGCTGCTGCTGTGGGGCCTGATCGCGCTGGCGCTGATCGACTACGACACCACGCTGCTGCCCGACGACCTGACGCTGCCGCTGCTGTGGCTGGGACTGCTGCTGCACGCCTGGCTGGCGCCGCAGCAGCTGGGTTCGTCGGTGCTCGGCGCCGCACTCGGCTACGCGAGCCTTTGGACCGTCTACCAGGGCTTCAAGCTCGCCACCGGCAAGGAGGGCATGGGCTACGGCGACTTCAAGCTGTTCGCCGCCCTCGGCGCCTGGTTCGGCGCGCTGGCGCTGCTGCCGATGGTGCTGCTGTCGGCCTTGTCGGGCGCGGTGATCGGCATCGCGCTGCAACTCACCGGCGTGACCGAACGCGGCCGGCCGATTCCGTTCGGGCCCTTCCTTGCCGCCGCCGGGCTGATCACGCTGTACGCCGGCCCGCAAACCGTGATCGGCTGGGTCTTGCCCGGCCATGGCTGACGCGCCGCCACAGCGCCTGCGCGTCGGCCTGACCGGCGGCATCGGCTCGGGCAAGTCGGCGCTGGCCGCGCTGCTGGCCGAGCGCGGCGCCGCGGTGCTCGACGCCGATGCGCTGGCTCACGAACTGACCGCTCCCGGCGGCGCCGCGATCGAGCCGATCCGCGCCGCGTTCGGGCCCGCCGTGATCGACGCCCGCGGCGCGCTGGACCGGGCTGCGATGCGCGCGCTGGTATTCGCGCAGCCGGCGCAGCGCGCGCGGCTGGAAGCGATCCTGCATCCGCGCATCGGCCAGGCGCTGCGCGAGCGCGCGCCGTCGACGCCGGGCGCCTACCTGGTGCTGGTGGTGCCGCTGCTGGTCGAATCGCTGGCGCGCTGGCGCGCCGAGGTCGACCGTATCGTCGTGGTCGACTGTCCCGAGGCCCTGCAGGTGCAGCGCGTCGTCGCGCGCTCGGCGCTGCCCGAGGCGCAGGTGCGCGCGATCATCGCGGCACAGGCCACGCGCGCCGCGCGCCTGGCCGCGGCCGACGACGTGGTCGACAATCAGGGCGACCTCACCGCTCTGCAACGGCAGGCTGATGCGCTGCATCAACGCTATCTCGAACGGGTGCACGGCACTTGATTTGTATTCCACGCCGATATCCGTGACAATGCGCGAAGTCGGCCCCGACCTGCCCGCAGTGTGCTGTGATCCTTTACGAATATCCGCTGAACGAACGCGTTCGCACCTTGTTGCGACTCGAACACCTGTTCCGCCGGGCTGACTTCCTGCTGCAGCGCGCGCACGCCTACGATCACCACTACGCGCTGCTGACGATGTTCGAAATCATGGACGTCGTCAGCCGCCAGGACCTGAAATCCGATCTGCTCAAGGAACTCGAGCGCCAGCGCCAGCAGTTCCTCACGTTTCGCGGCAACCCCGCGGTGGCCGAAGACACGCTCGACGCGGTGCTGGGCGAAGTGGATGCAGCGTTCGACGGCCTCAGCCAGCAGCTGGGCAAGCCGGGACAGGCGCTGCTCGACAATGAATGGCTGATGGCACTGCGCAGCCGCGCCGGCATCCCCGGCGGAACCTGCGAATTCGACCTTCCCGCCTATTACGCCTGGCAGCATCTGCCCGACGCGCAGCGCGGCGCCGACATGACGCGCTGGATGGAAGCCTTCGCGCCGCTGACGATGGGCGTCGAGCTGATCCTGCGGCTGCTGCGCGACGCCGGCGCGCCGCGCATGACCCTGGCCGGCGCCGGCTGCTTCCAGCAGACCCTGGGCGGGCGCACCTTCCAGCTGCTGCGCCTGCGCGTCGACGGCAAGCTCGGCGTGGTCCCGGAAATCACCGGTCATCGATTGATGGTCTCGGTGCGCTTCATGCGCCCCGACGCCGACTGGAAACTCAAGGCTGCGGGCGACGACGTCGCCTTCGAACTCGCGCTTTGTCCATGAACGACGAAGCTCCCCGCGTGCGCACCGTGCGCTGCCCGCAGTGCGGCGGCGACAGCCGCTATGCGCCGGACAATCCCTGGCGTCCGTTCTGCAGCGAGCGCTGCCGCAATGTCGACCTCGGCGCCTGGGCCAGCGAGAGCTATCGCGTCGAGGCGCCGCCGAGCGCGTCCGACGACGCCTGAACGAGCGTCAGCGCGCCGCGCCAGCCACGCTCGTCGGCCAGCCAGCGCAGCACCGGCAGCGTGCCGGGCAGCACCGGCGCCACACTCACCGGCAGCTGCTGCCAGGCCAGTTGCTGACCCTCGCGCGGATGCGGCTCGCCGCGCCAGCGCGTGACCTTGCAGAAGAACAGCTCGACCGCGGCATGGCTGTAGTCCATCGGGCAGCTGCGCCAGAACTGCGCCTCGATTTCGTCGATGCCGAGCTCTTCGTGCAGTTCGCGCGCCAGCGCCTGCTCGACGCTCTCGCCGGCCTCGAGCTTGCCACCGGGGAACTCCCAGTAACCGGCCCAGGGCTTGCCGCCCGGGCGGCTGCCCAGCAGGAAGCTGCCGTCGGCGCGCAGCAGCACGCCGACCGCGACCGCGATGCGCGCCGCGGCCGTCATCCGAGCTTGCGCCCGGCCCAGTCGCGCGCGAACTGCCAGGCGATGCGCCCCGAGCGCGAACCGCGCTCCAGCGCCCACAGCAGCGCCTCGGAGCGCGCCGCGGCAGCCTGCTCGGCGCTGGCGCCGAAGGCCTGCAGCCAGTGCTCGGCGATCGCCAGGTAGTGATCCTGGTCGAACGGGTAGAAGCTGACCCACAGCCCGAACCGGTCCGACAGCGAGATCTTCTCCTCGACCACTTCGCCGGGGTGCAGCTCGCCGTCCTCGCCGTGCGCGTAGCCGAGGTTGTCGCGCATCGTCTCCGGCAGCAGGTGGCGTCGGTTCGAGGTCGCGTAGATCAGCACGTTGTCGGCCTGCGCCGCCACCGAGCCGTCGAGCACCGACTTCAGCGCCTTGTAGCCGGGCTCGCCCTCGTCGAACGACAGATCGTCGGCGAACACGATGAAACGCTCGGCACGGTCGACCAGCAGCTCCATCAGATCGGGCAGGTCGACCAGGTCGGCCTTGTCGACCTCGATCAGGCGCAAGCCCCGGGCGGCGTACTTGTTGAGGCAGGCCTTCACCAGCGACGACTTTCCGGTGCCGCGAGCTCCGGTCAGCAGCACGTTGTTGGCCGGGCGGCCGGAGACGAACTGGCGCGTGTTGCGCTCGATGCGGCGCTTCTGCTCGTCGATGCCCTGCAGATCGGCCAGGCGGATCGACGGCGGCGTGCGCACCGGCTGCAACTGCGCCGCGGCACCGCGCCGGCGCCAGCGAAACGCGTGCGCGGCCGTCCAGTCGGGCGGCTGCGCGCTGGGCAGGAACACCTGCTCGAAACGTCCGAGCACGCGCTCGGCGCGCTCCAGCAAGGCCAGCAGGCGCTCGCCCGGATCCGCCGACGGCAGGGCCGCGGCAGGGTTGGCCGCGGCACGGGGTGCGCGCGCCACCTCAGCTCCGGTAATCGGCGTTGATCGACACGTAGTCGTGCGACAGGTCGCAGGTCCACAGCGTCGCCGCCGCGTCGCCGCGCCCGAGCACGATGCGCACGCCGATTTCGGCCTGCGCCATCACGCGCTGGCCGTCGGCCTCGAGATAGCGCGGATGGCGACCGCCGCGCGTGGCCACGTGCACGTCGTCGAGGTAGAGGTCGACGCCGCTGACGTCGAGGTCGTCGATGCCGGCGTAGCCGATCGCGGCCAGGATGCGCCCGAGGTTGGGGTCGCTGGCGAAGAACGCGGTCTTCACCAGCGGCGAGTGCGCCACCGCATAGCCGACGCGGCGCGCCTCGTCGACGCTGCGCGCGCCCTCGACGCGCAAGGTGATGAATTTGGTCGCGCCCTCGCCGTCGCGCACGATGGCCTGCGCCAGCCGGCGCGCGACCACGAGCAGCGCATCGCGCAGCAGGTGCGCCTGGGGGCTGGCGGCGTCGCCGATCAGCGCCAGCTCGGTGTGGCCGGTGGCGGCGATCACCAGCGAGTCGTTGGTCGAGGTGTCGCCGTCGATCGTGATCGCGTTGAACGACGCGTCGGCCACCTCGCGCACCAGCTGCGCGAGCAGCGCAGGGGCCACGCGCGCGTCGGTGGCGATGAAGCCGAGCATGGTGGCCATGTTCGGCCGGATCATTCCGGCGCCTTTGGCGATGCCGGTCACGGTGACTTCGACGCCGTCGATCACCACCTTGACGCTGGCCGCCTTGGGCACCGTGTCGGTGGTCATGATGGCCCCGGCAGCGCGCGCCCAGTTGTCGGCGCGCGCGTTTTCCACCGCCGCCGGCAGCGCCTCGCTCAGGCGCTCGATCGCCAGCGGCTCGAGAATCACGCCGGTGGAAAACGGCAGCACCGCGCCGGGCTGCACGTGCAGCAGCGCGGCCAGGTCGACGCAGCTGCGGCGCGCCGCCAGCAGCCCGTCGGCGCCGGTGCCGGCGTTGGCGCAGCCGGTGTTGATCACCATCGCGCGCGCCGTCGCGCACTGCTGGGCGCCAAGGTGCTCGCGGCATACCTGCACCGGCGCGGCGCAGAAGCGGTTGCGCGTGAACACGCCGGCCACCAGCGTGCCGGGCTCGAACAGGAACACGGTCAGGTCGTCGCGGTCGGCCTTGCGGATGCCGGCCCGCGCCACGCCCAGGCGCACGCCGGCCACCGGGTGCAGGCTGGCCGGGTCGGCCGGCTTGAGATTGACTGCCATCGTTCAGTCTCCGTTATTGCAGCGCGCCGTGGCAATGCTTGTACTTCTTGCCGCTGCCGCACGGGCAGGGGTCGTTGCGGCCGATCTTCGGCTGCGCGTGCACGATGGTCTGCACCGCCGGCGCGGCAGCCGCGGCCAGCGCCGCGTCAGGGTCGTCGTCGCCGATCGCGCCACCCGCCTCCGGATGCTGGTAGACCACGTTCTGCAGGCTCTGCGCACGCTGCTCGATGCGCTCGGCGGCCGCTTCAGCCTGCTCCTGGCTCTGCACCTGCACCGTCATCAGCGTGCGCGTGACATCGTTCTTGACCGCGTCGAGCATCTGGCCGAACAGCTCGAACGCCTCGCGCTTGTATTCCTGCTTGGGCTGCATCTGCGCATAGCCGCGCAAATGGATTCCCTGGCGCAGGTAGTCGAGCGCCGACAGGTGCTCGCGCCAGTGCTGGTCGAGCGACTGCAGCAGCACCATGCGCTCGAACGAGGCGAAGTTCTCGCTGCCGACCAGTTCGACCTTGGCCTGGTAATGCGCGTTGACCGCCTCGGTCACGCGCGCCAGCACGTCCTCGTCGGTGACGGTCTGGTCGGCCTCGATCCAGTGCGCCAGGTCGAGCGTCACGCCCCATTCGTCGCGCAGCGCGCGTTCCAGGCCCGGCACGTCCCACTGCTCCTCCATGCTTTGCGGCGGCACATGGGCGTGCACCAGGTCGGCGGCGCTGCCCTCGCGCAGATCCTGCACCTGCGAGCCGACGTCGGCGTGGTCGAGGATCGCGTTGCGCTGCTGGTAGACGATCTTGCGCTGCTCGTTGGCGACGTCGTCGTATTCGAGCAGCTGCTTGCGGATGTCGAAGTTGCGCGCCTCGACCTTGCGCTGCGCCGACTCGATCGAGCGCGTGACCATGCCGGCCTCGATCGCCTCGCCCTCGGGCATCTTCAGCCGATCCATGATCGCGCGCACGCGGTCGCCGGCGAAGATGCGCATCAGGGAGTCGTCGAGCGACAGGTAGAAGCGCGACGACCCCGGGTCGCCCTGGCGCCCCGAGCGGCCGCGCAACTGGTTGTCGACACGACGCGACTCGCTGCGTTCGGTGCCGACGATGTGCAGGCCGCCCTGCGCGATCGCGTGATCGTGCAGCGACTGCCATTCGCCGCGCAGCTGCTCGACGCGACGCTGCTTCTCGGCGTCGTCGAGCGTGGCGTCGGCGGCGATGAACTCGCACTGCTTCTCGACGTTGCCGCCGAGCACGATGTCGGTGCCGCGACCGGCCATATTGGTCGCGATCGTGATCATCTTCGGCCGCCCGGCCTGCGCGACGATCTCAGCCTCGCGCGCATGCTGCTTGGCGTTGAGCACCTGGTGCGGCAGCTTCAGCGCATTGAGCAGCGCCGACAGGTGTTCGCTGGCCTCGATCGACGCGGTGCCGACCAGCACCGGCTGACCACGGTCATAGCAGTCCTTGATGTCGGCGACGACCGCGGCGTCGCGCTCGGCGCCGGTCTTGTAGACCTTGTCCTGGTGGTCGCGACGCTGGCTCGGCCGGTTGGTCGGGATGACCACGGTCTCCAGGCCGTAGATCTCCTGGAACTCGTAGGCCTCGGTGTCGGCGGTTCCGGTCATGCCGGCGAGCTTGCCGTACATGCGGAAGAAATTCTGGAAAGTGATCGACGCCAGAGTCTGGTTCTCGCTCTGGATCTGCACCCCTTCCTTGGCTTCGACCGCCTGGTGCAGTCCGTCGGACCAGCGCCGCCCGTTCATGATGCGGCCGGTGAACTCGTCGACGATCACCACCTCGCCGCTCTGCACCACGTAGTGCTGGTCACGGTGATAGAGGTGGTGGGCACGCAGCGCCGCGTACAGATGGTGGATCAGCGTGATGTTGGCCGGGTCGTACAGCGTGCTGCCTTCCGGGATCAGCTGCATATTGCCGAGGATGCGTTCGGCCTTCTCGTGACCGGTCTCGGTCAGGTAGACCTGGTGCCCCTTCTCGTCGACGGTGAAGTCGCCGGGCTTCTCGACGCCCTTGCCGGTCAGCGGATCCTCCTCGCCGATCTGGCGGTCGAGCAGCGGCACCACCTGGTTGAGCTTGAGGTACAGCTCGGTGTTGTCCTCGGCCTGGCCGGAAATGATCAGCGGCGTGCGCGCCTCGTCGATCAGGATCGAATCGACCTCGTCGATCAGGGCGTAGTGCAGCGGGCGCTGCACGCGCTCACCCGGCTCGAACACCATGTTGTCGCGCAGGTAATCGAAACCGTACTCGTTGTTGGTGCCGTAAGTCACGTCGGCCGCGTACGCGGCCTGCTTTTCCTCGCGCGACATCGTCGGCAGGTTGATGCCCACGCTCAGGCCGAGGAAGTTGTAAAGCCGGCTCATCCACTGCGCGTCGCGCTGAGCCAGATAGTCGTTGACCGTGACCACGTGCACGCCGCGCCCGGCCAGCGCGTTCAGGTACACCGCGAGCGTGCCGACCAGGGTCTTGCCTTCGCCGGTGCGCATTTCGGCGATCTTGCCGTGGTGCAGCGCGATGCCGCCGATCATCTGCACGTCGAAATGACGCATCTTCAGCGCGCGCTTGCCGCCTTCGCGCACCACCGCGAACGCTTCGGGCAGCAGCTCGTCGAGGCTGCGCCCGCCGGCCACCTGCTCGCGGAACTCGGCGGTCTTCGCGCGCAGCTCGTCGTCGGTGAGCTTCTCGAACGCGGGCTCCAGCGCGTTGATGCGCTGCACGGTGCGCCGGTACTGGCGCAGCAGGCGCTCGTTGCGGCTGCCGAATAGACGGGTCAGGAAAGTGACGGGCATGGATCTGTGTTTGAGCCGCTGCCTGCAGGCACGCGTAAACCCCCATTCTACCCAGCGGTGCCGCGCGGGCTGCGCATACCCGGCGCGAAGCGCGCGACAATAGCGCGATGCCCGCCCCACCCGCGCCGAAGCCCCGCCCCACCGCGATGCCGCATGCCGCGCGCGCTTCGCTGCAGCAATGGCTGGCGCGCAACACCACGCTCAACGCGCTGCGCCGGCAGGCCCAGGTGGCCGAGGCTATGTGGCGCGAGCTGACGCCAGCCTTGCCGCCAGTGCTGGCCGCGGCGGTGCGTCCGGGACCTTGCACCGACGGGGTCTGGGTGCTGCGCGTGTCGTCGCCGGCGGTGGCGGCGAAGCTGCGCCTGCAGTTGCCGCTGCTGCTGAACCGGCTGCAGGCCGGTGGCTGGGCGCTGCAGCGCATCGCCTTGCGCGTGCAGGCCCCGTTGCCGCCGACGGCCCCGGCGTTGGCGCCGGGGCGCGTGCAGCCCGCGCCGGCCGCGGTACAGGAACGCCTGCGCGCCTTGCGTGCGCGCCGCAAGGCGCAGGGCTGAGGCCGTGCCGGCCTACAGCCGCAGTGGCGCGGCGTCGCGGTAGCACGCCGGCGCCTGTTGCGCGTCGGCGTAACTGATCAGCTCCCAGGCGTCGGCGTCGGCCTGCAAGGCGCGCAGCAGGGCGTTGTTCAACGCGTGGCCGCTGCGGAACGCACTGTAGGCGCCGACGATCGGGTGGCCGATCACGTACAGGTCGCCGATCGCGTCGAGCATCTTGTGCTTGACGAATTCGGCGTCGTAGCGCAGGCCTTCCTGGTTCAGCACGCGCGACTCGTCGATCACGATCGCGTTTTCCATGCTGCCGCCCTGGGCCAGGCCAAGCTCGCGCATCGCGTCGAGGTCGCGCATGAAGCCGAAGGTGCGAGCGCGAGCGATTTCACGTACATAGGCCGGCATCGAGAACTCGAAACCGTAGTCCTGCGCGGTCTGGTCGATCGCCGGATGGTCGAATTCGATCGCGAAATCGAGCCGGAAGCCGTCGTGCGGCGCCAGTCGCGCCCATTTCTCCCCGTCGCGCTCGCGCACGCGCACTTCGACCGGCTTGCGCACGCGCACGAAGCGCCGCGGCGCCTGCTGCTCGACCACGCCGGCCGATTGCAGCAGATAGACGAAACTCGACGCCGAACCGTCGAGGATGGGGATCTCCTCGGCGTCGACGTCGATCATCAGATTGTCCAGCCCCAGGCCGGCGCAGGCCGACAGCAGGTGCTCGACGGTATGGATCTTCACGTCGGCCGCGCCCAGCGTGGTCGCCATGCGCGTGTCGACCACCGCGTCGGGGCGCAATGGAATCGACACGGCTTGCGGCAGGTCGACGCGCCGGAACACGATACCGGTGTCGGGCGGGGCCGGATGCAGGGTCAGCTCGACACGCTCGCTGCTGTGCAGGCCGACACCGACCGCGCGCGTGGTGGAGCGAATCGAGCGCTGCAGAATCATTTTTTTTGTAGTCAATCGACGCTCGCTTTTCGATAAGCTGGCGCTATTTTAAGCATGCGTCGTCGATCCTGCACCGCGCGGCTGCGCGTGGGAGGTAGCTCACGCGCGCCGGCGGCAAGGCTCCCGCCGCGGCAGGACGGCGGGAGCTGCCGGCCGCAATCGATCGATGCGGCGCGGCACTTCGAGGCAGGAGGGAAAAGGCGCGGCGTCAGTCGGCCTGCTTGCGCAGGAACGCCGGAATCTCCATTTCCTCCATGCCGCTTTGCATCAGCGCGCTGACGTGCGCCGACGGCGCGCTGCCGCGCGGGTTGCGCCAGATCGCCGGGATCTGGCTGGGCTCCACCCCGGGGCCCAGCGCCTGCGGCGCGGAGATCGGCGCGGCGTCGGTGCCGGTGCGCAGCACGGTCAGCTGCGGCTGCGCCTTGGCCGCCATGCGCGCCTTCGACAGCCCGGTGGCGAGTACGGTCACGCGCAGCGAGTCGCCCATCGCCGGGTCGTTGACGGTGCCGAAGATGATGTGCGCGTCGGGCGCCGCGTAGGCGCGGATCGCGTTCATCGCTTCGCGCGTTTCCGACAGCTTCAGCGAATCGTCGGCGGTGATATTGACCAGCACGCCCTTGGCGCCCGACAGGTCGACGCCGTCGAGCAGCGGGCACACCACGGCCTGCTCGGCGGCCAGGCGCGCGCGATCGGCACCGCTGGCCACCGCGGTACCCATCATCGCCTTGCCCGGCTCGCCCATCACGGTTTTCACGTCCTCGAAGTCGGCGTTGATCAGCCCGGGCACGTTGATGATCTCGGCGATGCCGCCGGTGGCGTTCTTCAGCACGTCATTGGCCTTGGCGAACGCCTCCTTCTGCGAGATGTCGTCGCCGTAGACCTCGAGCAGCTTCTCGTTGAGCACGACGATCAGCGAGTCGACGTTCTTCTCCAGGTCCTCCAGCCCGCTGTCGGCGTAGCCCAGGCGCTTGCTGCCTTCGAACTCGAACGGCTTGGTCACGACCGCGACCGTCAGGATGCCCATTTCGCGCGCGATGCGCGCGACAACCGGCGCCGCACCGGTGCCGGTGCCGCCGCCCATGCCGGCGGTGATGAACAGCATGTGCGCGCCGTTGAGCGCGTCGCGGATCTGGCTTTGCGCCTGCTCGGCGGCGTCGCGCCCGACCTGCGGGCGCCCGCCCGCACCGAGCCCGGTGCGGCCGAGTTGCACGAAGCGCGACGAGCTCGAGCGCTGCAGCGCCTGCGCGTCGGTGTTCGCGCAAATGAACTCGACGCCTTTGACGCCGCTGGCGATCATGTGCTCGACGGCGTTGCCGCCGCCGCCGCCGACGCCGATCACCTTGATATTGGTCCCGCTGTTGAACGCGCTGTCCACGACGTCCTCGATCATGTCAAAGGCCATTTCCCACCTCCATCGTCAAGTCAAATTACCCGGGACGGTCGTCCCACATCGATCTGCCCGCGACCTGCCGGATCCGCGGGCACCCTAAAAACCTTCTAGAAGTTCCCCGCGAACCAGTCGCGCACCCGCGCCAGCATGGTGCCGGCGCCACCCGCCTTCTGCGCGATGCGTGCACCGCGCTGGCGCTGCGTCTGCGCCTCCACCAGCAAGCCCATCGCGGTCGAGTTGCGCGGGCTGCGCACCATGTCGGCCAGCGAGCCGCTGTATTGCGGCAGGCCGAGCCGCACCGGCTTCAGAAAGATGTCTTCGCCGAGCTCGAGCATGCCGGGCATCTGCGCGGCGCCGCCGGTCAGCACGACGCCCGACGAGAGCACTTCCTCGTAGCCCGAGTCGCGCACCACCTGCTGCACCAGCGCGAAGATCTCCTCGACGCGCGGCTCGATCACGCCGGCCAGCGCCTGCCGCGACAGCATGCGCGGACCGCGGTCGCCGAGCCCCGGCACTTCGAGGCGTTCGTCGACCCCGGCCAGCAGCTGCTTGGCCACGCCGTGCTCGATCTTGATGTCCTCGGCGTCCTTGGTCGGCGTGCGCAGCGCCATCGCGATGTCGCTGGTGATCAACTCGCCGGCGATGGGGATGATCGCGGTGTGACGGATCGAGCCGCCGGTGTAGATCGCCACGTCGGTGACGCCGGCGCCGATGTCGACCAGCACCACGCCGAGCTCCTTCTCGTCTTCGGTCAGCACCGCGTGGCTAGACGCCAGCGGGTGCAGCACCACCGAGTCGACTTCCAGCCCGCAGCGCCGCACGCACTTGATCACGTTCTCGGCCGCGGTCTGGGCGCCGGTGACGATGTGCACCTTGGTCTCGAGCCGGATGCCGCTCATGCCCACCGGCTGCCTGACCTCCTGGCCGTCGATGATGAATTCCTGCGGCTCGACCAGCAGCAGGCGCTGGTCGGTCGGGATGTTCACCGCCTTGGCGGTCTCGATCACGCGCAGCACGTCGTTCTGCGTGACTTCGCGGTCCTTGATCGCGACCATGCCCTCGGAGTTCTGACCTCGGATGTGGCTGCCGGTGATTCCGGTGATGACGTGGCTGATGCGGCAGTCGGCCATCAGCTCGGCTTCCTTCAGCGCGGCCTGGATCGACTGCACGGTGGCCTCGATGTCGACGACCACGCCGCGGCGCATGCCGGCGGTGGCCGCCTGCCCCATGCCGACGACCTTCAGCGTGGCCGCCGGGTTGTCGCCGGCAGGGAGGATTTCGGCGACCATCGCCAGCACCTTCGACGTGCCGATGTCGAGCCCCACCACCAGATCCTTGTAATCCTTGGCCATTTATCGCGCTCCCCTCGCGCCACTATGAATGTGCTTGTGCGCCGCAGACGCGGCCTGGCTTTGCGCGGCAGGTGCCGCAGCACCCTGCAGCCGCACCGCGAAACCGCTGGCGTAGCGCAAATCGGCACTGACGATCGCGCGCCCGTACTGCTGCTGCACCTGCGGCACCAGCGCGATGAAGCGCTGCAGCCGCGCGACGAACGCATTCGCGTCGGTGTCGCTGCCCAGGTTCAGCGTCGGGCCGCCGTCGAGGCGCACGCGCCAGTTGCCTTCGGCGCCGAGCTCGAGCGCGGCGACCTGCCAGTGCAGCGCGGCCAGCCGTGCGTCGAGCGCGCGCGCCATCTGCAGCACGCGCTGGGCGCTGCCCGGCGGACCGTCGAGCGTCGGCAGGTGCATGTCCTGCACCTCGCCGATGTTGGCGTCGAACAGCGCGCCTTGCGCGTCGACCAGCTGGCTGGCTGCGGCCCCGCCCCACACCGCCACCGGCTGCTGCGCCTGCAGCGTGACCAGCAGCGACAGCGGCCACACCCGCTGCACCACTGCGTTGCGCACCCAGGGCACGCGCGCGAACGCCTGCTGCGCGGCGCCCAGGTCGATCGTGAACCAGTTGCCGTGCAGCCGCGGCAGCGCCTGGCTGCGCAGCGCGCTGGCGCTGATGTGCTGCAGACTGCCCTGCACGCGCACCACGCGGATCGACCACAGCGGGCGCATCAGGAGCCAGTTGCCGGCGACCAGCAGCGCACCGGCGACGAAAAGCCAGACCAGCGCACGGCTGGTGAAGTTCATCAGCCGGATGTCGAGCGCGATGTCGCGACGCATCAGCGCCCCCTGCCGTCGAGCCGCGCATCGGCCAGCACGCGCAAGCACAGCTGCTCGTAGTCGATACCGGCGGCGCGCGCGGCCATCGGCACCAGCGAGTGCCCGGTCATGCCCGGGCTGGTGTTCATTTCGAGCAGCAGCGGCTGGCGGTCGGCGCCGCGGATCATCACGTCGGCGCGGCCCCAGCCGCGGCAGCCCAGCGCGCGGTAGCTGGCCAGCGCCAGCGCGCGGATCGCCTGCTCCTCGGCTTCGGGCAGTCCGCTCGGGCACAGATAGCGCGTGTCGTCGCTGTAGTACTTGTGCTCGAAGTCGTAATTGCCGCCGGGGGCCTGGATGCGGATCAGCGGCAGCGCCCGCGCCGCGTCGCCCTCGCCGAGCAGGGCGCAGGTCACTTCCTCGCCGTCGATGAACGCCTCGGCCAGCACCAGCGCATCGAAGCGCGCCGCATCCGCGAACGCCGCGACGACCTGCTCGCGCCGATCGGCTCGCGCCAGGCCCAGCGTCGAGCCTTCGTGCACCGCCTTGAAGATCATCGGCAGGCCGATCGCGTCGGCCGCGGCCAGCGCCGCGTCGGCGTCGCGCACCAGGCGCCAGGTCGGCGTCGGCAGGCCCTCGCACTGCCACAGGCGCTTGGTCATGTGCTTGTCGATGGCCAGCGCCGACGCCAGCACTCCGGGGCCGGTGTAGGGAATGCCGAGCAGTTCGAGCGCGCCCTGCACGGTACCGTCCTCGCCCATGCGGCCGTGCAGGGCGATGAAGGCGCGCTGCACGCCGAGCGCGCGCAGTTCGTGCAAGGACTGCTGCGCCGGGTCGAAGCCGATCGCGTCGACACCGCAGGCGCGCAGCGCGCCGAGCACGCCGGCACCCGACATCAGCGACACCTCGCGCTCGCTCGAGCTGCCGCCGTGCAGCACGGCGACACGGCCCAGCGCGGCCACGTCGATGTTGTCGGCACTCATGTCTTGTCTCCTGCCAGGTCGACGACGCGCTGCGCGACCGTGCCGATCGAGCCCGCACCCATGCACAGCACGACGTCGCCGTCGCGCACAGCGTCGTGCACCGCGCGCGGCAGCGCCGCGACGTCCTCGATGAACACCGGTTCGGTGCGTCCGGCCACGCGCAGCGCGCGTGCCAGGCTGCGGCCGTCGGCGGCGACGATCGGCGCCTCGCCGGCGGCGTAGACCTCGGTCAGCAGCAGCAGGTCGGCGCCGCCGAGCACCGCGACGAAATCCTCGAACAGGTCGCGGGTACGCGTATAGCGGTGCGGTTGGAACGCCAGCACGATGCGCCGGCCCGGATAGGCGCCGCGCGCCGCGGCCAGCGTCGCGGCCATTTCCACCGGGTGATGACCGTAGTCGTCGATCAGCGTGAAGGTCCCGCCGGCGGCCGCCGCGACTTCGCCATAGCGCTGGAAGCGGCGCCCGACGCCCTGGAACTCGGCCAGCGCGCGCAACACCGCGGCGTCGGCCACGCCGAGCTCGCCGGCCACCGCGATCGCCGCCAGCGCATTGCGCACGTTGTGCACCCCGGGAAGGTTCAGCGTCACCTCGAGCTCGGGCAGCACCACGCCGTTGCGCCGCTGCACGCGAAAGTGCATGCGCGTGCCGTCGGCGCGCACGTCGAGCGCGCGTACCTGCGCGTCCTCGCCGAGACCGTAGGCGGTGATCGGCTTGGACAGCAGCGGCATGATCGCGCGCACGCCGGGATCGTCGACGCACAGGATCGCGGCACCATAGAACGGTAGCCGGCCGACGAATTCGACGAAGGACTGGCGCAGCCGCGCGAGGTCGTGGCCGTAGGTGTCCATGTGGTCGGCGTCGATGTTGGTCACCACCGCCATCACCGGGAGCAGATTCAGGAACGACGCGTCGGACTCGTCGGCCTCGACCACGATGTACTCGCCCTGGCCGAGCTTGGCGTGGCTGCCGGCGCGGTTCAGGCGTCCGCCGATGACGAAGGTGGGGTCGAGCCCGGCTTCGGCCAGCACGCTGGCCACCAGGCTGGTGGTCGTCGTCTTGCCGTGGGTGCCTGCGATCGCGATGCCGCGCCTCAGGCGCATCAGCTCGGCCAGCATCACCGCGCGCGGCACCACCGGAATGCGGCGCGCGCGTGCTTCGAGCACCTCGGGGTTGTCGCCCGCGACCGCGGTCGACACGACCACCGCGTCGGCGCCGGCGACATGCGCGGCGTCGTGGCCGATCGCCACGCGCGCACCGGCCGCGCGCAGGCTGCGCACCGCCGCGTTGTCGCTGAGATCGGAGCCGCTGATCGCGTAGCCGAGGTTGAGCAGCACCTCGGCGATGCCGCTCATGCCGGCGCCGCCGATGCCGACGAAATGGATGTGGTGAATCGCGTGTTTCATTCGCGTGACTCCAGCTCCGCACAGACACCGACGATGCGTTGCACGGCGTCGCGCCGCGCGCGCTGGTGCGCGCGTTGCGCCAGCGCCAGCAGCGACTCGCGCGTGGCGCCGCGCAGCTGCGCGGCCAGCGCATCGGCGTCGAGGCTGTGCTGCTGCACCAGCAGCGCAGCGTCGGCGTCGGCGAGGAAGCGGGCATTGGCGGTCTGGTGATCGTCGACCGCGTAAGGGAAGGGAACGAACAGCGCGGCCACGCCGGCGCAGGCGACCTCGCTGACCGTCGACGCGCCAGCGCGACAGATCACCAAGTCTGCGTCGGCGTAGGCCGCAGCCATATCGTCGATGAATTCGCGGCAGTCGGCGTCCACACCGAGCGCCGCGTAGCGCGCGCGCAGTGCCTCGAGGTGGCCGCGCCCGCTCTGGTGCAGCACCTGCGGGCGCTGCGCGGGGTCGAGCAGGGCCAGCGCCTGCGGCACGCGTTCGTTGAGCGCGAGCGCGCCGAGGCTGCCGCCGACCACGAGCACGCGCAGCGGGCCACTGCGCGCGCGGTAGCGCGCGTCAGGCTCGGGCAGCGCGCGAATCGCCTCGCGCACCGGGTTGCCGACCCACTCGGCGCGCGGCAGCGCGCCGGGGAACGCGCACAGGACGCGCGCGGCGATGCGCGCCAGCAGGCGGTTGCTCATGCCGGCCACCGCGTTCTGCTCATGCAACACCAGGCGCGCACCGACCAGTCGGCTGGCCAGGCCGCCGGGCACGGTGATGTAGCCGCCCATGCCCAGCACCACCGCGGGACGCACCCGGCGCAGCGCGCGCAGCGCCTGCCAGCATGCGCGCAGCAACTTGAACGGCACAGCCAGCTTGACCGCCAGCGCCTTGCCGCGCAGCCCGCCGAAGTCGACGGACAGCAGCTCGAAGCCGTGCGGCGGCACCAGGCGCGCTTCCATGCCGCCGGGCGCGCCCATCCAGTACACGGTCCAGCCGGCCGCGCGCAGCCCTTCGCCGACCGCCAGGCCGGGGAAGATGTGGCCGCCGGTGCCGCCCGCCATGATCACCGCGGTCCTTGGCATTGGGTGCCCCCCGGCGCTTTGCGCCGGCCCCCCGCGGGGGCTGAGCGCGCCTTCGGAGCGGCCGTGCGTCGCGCTCACACGTGCCCCCCGCGCATCAGCACCCGGTTCTCGTAGTCGACGCGCAGCAGCAGGGCCAGTGCCAGCAGCGACATCAGCGTGGCCGAGCCGCCGTAGCTGAGCAGCGGCAGGGTCAGCCCCTTGGTCGGCAGCAGGCCGAGGTTGACGCCGATGTTGATGAAGGCCTGGCCGCCGAGCAGCACGCCGACGCCCTGCGCGACCAGCGACGAGAACATGCGGTCGGCCGCCAGCGCCTGACGCCCGATCTCGAACGCTCGGCGCGTGATCCAGGCGAACGCCAGCGTCACCGCGAGCACCCCGGCGAAGCCGAGCTCCTCGCCGACGATGGCGAGCAGAAAGTCGGTCTGCGGCTCGGGCAGATAGTGCAGCTTCTCGACGCTGCCGCCGAGGCCGACGCCGAGCCAGTGGCCGCGCCCCATCGCGATCAGCGCATGCGCGAGCTGGTAAGCGCTGCCTTGCGCGTGGTTGTCGCCCCACGGATTGAGGTAGGCGAAGATGCGGTCCCGCCTCCAGGGCGACAGCACGATCATCATGACGAACGACGCGATCATGACCACCGTCAACGCGCTGAACATCTTGCCGTTCACCCCGCCGAGGAACAGGATGACCATCGCCACCGACGCGATCACCAGGAAGGCACCCATGTCGGGTTCGGCCAGCAGCAGCAGGCCGATGAAGCCCAGCGCGACGGCCATCGGCAGGAAGGCCTTGGCGAAACTCTGCTTGACGTCCTGCTTGCGCACCATGAAATTGGCTGCGTACAGGATGATCGTCACCTTGACCAATTCGGACGGCTGAAAGGTGAACACGCCGGCCGGGATCCAGCGCCGCGAGCCGTTGACGCCGCGGCCGATGAAGGGCACGAGCACGACGACCAGCGCGCCCAGCGACGCGACGAACAGCGTCGGCGCCCAGCGCTGCCAGAAACTCATCGGCAGCTGGAACGCGACCCAGCCGAGCAGCAGGCCGAGGCCGACCGCGACCAGGTCGCGCCAGAAGAAATGGAACTGTCCCCAGCGCGCGAAATGCGGATCGTCCGGAATCGCCACCGTCGCCGAATAGACCATGACCAGGCCGAAGGCGAGCAGCAGCAGCACCACCCAGACCAGGTTCTGGTCGTACTCGAGCATGCGCGACGCGGCCGGGCCGACGTAGCCGATGCGCACCGGCATCGGCTCGGGCCGCTCGCCGCGGCGCCAGGGCAGTGCGAGCTTCACAGGTCCACCCCGCGCTGCGCGGCGATTTCGTGCAGCGCCGCGGCGAACACTTCGGCGCGCTGCTTGTAGTCGCTGAACATGTCCAGGCTGGCG
>JAKAHP010000278.1 GCA_021825505.1 Pseudomonadota bacterium | reverse complement strand
GCCATCATCGACCGCTTCCGCGGCCGTGAAGGACTGTCGGACGCCGACCGGCGCTGGACCGCCAAGGTCACCGACGTGCGCAACTGGTTCCTGTTCTCGGCCAGCGAGCGCTGGCGCGCCGACGGTGCCGAGCACGAGCACTACTCGGACTCGGGCGGCAAGTCGGGCGGCCAGAAGGAGAAGCTGGCCTACACCGTGCTCGCCGCGAGCCTGGCCTACCAGTTCGGGCTGGAATGGGGCGCCGTGCGTTCGCGGTCGTTCCGCTTCGTCGTCATCGACGAGGCCTTCGGGCGCGGGTCGGACGAGTCGGCGCAGTACGGACTGCGGCTGTTCCAGCAACTCGATCTGCAGTTGTTGATCGTGACGCCGCTGCAGAAGATCCACATCATCGAGCCCTTCGTGGCCAGCGTGGGCTTTGTGCACAACGAAGGCGGGCGGGACTCGCGGCTGCGTTGCCTGTCAATCGAGGAGTACCGGGCGCACAAGGCTGAGGGCATGGCCGAGGGAAGGGCAGCGGGAGGCGGCTCGGCACCATGAGCTGGACCACACCGGCAGACCTGCGCGCCCAGGTCCAACGCTTGTGGGATCGCGGCGACTTGCTGCGGGCAGCGGTATCGAATGCCATCTCCAGGCCCCTGCGCCTGAGCCTGAAGGCTCCCAACGCTGCGGACCTGTCCGACCGCTTCGAGGCAGTACGTGACTGGGTCCGCGCCGTTGCCGACACCCCGCACGTGCGGATCGACTGGCGGGAGTGGAACCACCGCGTCCAAGGTACGCAACGGCTTCCGGCGGCCGCCTGGCTCGACACCCTGCAAGACGCCTTGGCCTTCATCGGTAAGGCTCGTCAGGCGCAACGATTCGAGGCCTTGTGGCAGCAGACGGCAGCCGCGCAGCCAGCGCTGCTGGCGTGGCTGCCCCGGCGCCCGCTGCAGGCGCTGGACCTGGCCGACCGCTGGGAGCGTCTCCTGGCGGTTGTCGTGTGGCTGCAAGCCCATCCTCGACCGGGGGTGTACCTGCGCCAGTTCGACGTGTCTGGGGTGGACAGCAAGTTCATCGAGGCCCACAGGGGCGTGTTGACCGAGTTGCTGGACGTGGCTCTGCCGCCCGAGGTCGTCGAGCCTGCAGCGATCGGCGTGGGGCAGTTTGCTCGCCGGTTCGGTTTCCTGGACAAGCCCATCCGGATTCGGTTTCGTCTGCTCGATCCGGTGCTGCCCAGTCTGCCGGGCTGCGAGGGTCTGTCCGACATCACGCTGGACGCTGTGAGCTTTGCGGCGCTGGCGTTGCCCGTCGAGCGAGTCTTTATCACTGAGAACGAGACCAACTTCCTCGCCTTCCCGGAGGCGGCCCGCGCCATCGTCGTCTTCGGCGCTGGCTACGGTTGGGAGCCGCTGGCGCGCGCCGCGTGGCTGCATCGATGCCGACTGCACTACTGGGGCGACATCGACACCCACGGCTTCGCCATACTCGATCAACTGCGTGGCTACTTTCCGCACGCGGCGTCCTTCCTCATGGATCGCGAGACGCTGCTTGCCCACCGCTCGCACTGGGGCGAGGAGCCCGAGCCTGCACGCCACGACTTGCCGCGTCTCAGGCCTGAGGAGACGGCCGTCTATGACGACCTCAGATTCGATCGGCTCCAGCCCAGGCTACGGCTGGAGCAGGAGCGCGTGGGCTTTGGCTGGTTGCGCGCGCAGCTGCGCAGCAGACTGTGATGAGACCGATAAAGGACTATATTCGGTCCGATTCGATCTCAGGAGCAGGGCCATGCGCTACTCATCCCAAGTCAAGCCCATCAGCTACCTCAAGGCCCATGCTGCCGAGGTGCTGACCCACCTTGCCGAACAGCGCGAGCCCTTGGTCATCACGCAGAACGGTGAAGCCAAGGCCGTGCTGCAGGACGTTGCCTCCTTCGAGGAAACTCAGGAGACCTTGTCCCTGCTGAAGATCCTGGCGCTCGGCCAGCAGAACGTTGAGGCAGGTCGGGTCAAGCCGGTCGCCAATGTGGTCGCGCGCCTGCGCGCGAAGCGGAAAGCGCCCGGACTGGCCTGATGGCCGGCAGGCCAAAGCTCTACGAGGTTCTGCTCACCCAAGGTGCAGAGCAGGACCTGGAGTCCATCCACGACTACATATCCGAGTTCGACAGTGTGGCCAACGCCAACTACGTTCTCGACCGTTTGATGGAGGTCGCGGAGGGGCTGGCCCAATTCCCGGAGCGTGGGAGCTATCCCAAGGAGCTCGGGGCACTGGGCATCAAGGATTACCGCCAGACGGCGTTCAAGCCCTACCGGGTGATCTATCGCGTCCTGGGCAGCCAGGTCGTCATCTACCTGATCGTCGATGGCCGCCGGGACATGCAGTCCGTGCTGGCACGCCGCCTTCTGGGCGCTTGACCCGCAGCATCCCGCACAAGTGCGCGTAAGCTCGGGAGGTCGGTCGGCACCTGGTCAACCGTCCGCCACCACTCTTGAAGCCCCAACTGTTCTCAGTTGGGGCTTTTCCTTGTCCGATAGTGACAGTTCCCTCGCTCCGATCAGGATAGAAAAAACCGCGTAGCCCGTATGGAGCCCCATCGGGGCGGAATCCGGGGCTTGATGCAGCATCACTCCCGGATTCCGCTGCGCTGCATCCGGCTGCGCGGTGTTCGTGTCTCGATCGCGAACGGGTATCAGTCCCGGCGTTGCCCACCCAGCAGGATCGGCTCACCGGCGCCCGGCATCTGCCAGGCGATGCCGTCGCGATCGAGCAGCGCCGCGAACGCCTGCATGCCGCGATCGTAGTCGCCGTGCACCAGGAACACCCGATGCGGCTGACCGCAGCGCGCCAGCCACGCGCGCAGCTGGCTCTGCCCGGCATGCGCCGAGAAGCCGTTGATGGTGTGGATCGCGGCCTGCACCTGCACCTCCTCGTTGAACAGCCGCACGCGCGTGGCGCCGTCGATGATCCGGCGCGCCAGCGTGCCCGCCGCGGCATAGCCGACGAAGATCACGCTGCTGGCCGGATTCCACAGATTGTGGCGCAGGTGGTGGCGGATGCGCCCGCCGGTGCACATGCCGGAGCCGGCCAGGATCACCGCGCCGCCGCGGATCGTGTTGATCGCCATCGACTCGGCGGCTTCGCGGGTGAAGCGCAGGCCCGTCAGATCGAGCGGATGCTCGCGGTCGAACTCGGCGACCGCCGCGGCGCGCAGCGCCTCGGGATGATCGCGGAAGATCCCGGTGGCCGAGATCGCCATCGGCGAATCGAGGAACACCGGCAGGTGCACCGGCAGGTCGCCGCGTACAATGCCCCGATGCAGCGCGTAGAGGATCTCCTGGGCGCGCTCCAGCGCGAAGGTCGGGATCACCACGTTGCCGCCGCGCCGATGGGTGGCAGCCACGGCCTCGACCAGTTCGATCACCGAGGCGTCCCAGGGGCGATGATCGCGGTCGCCGTAGGTGGTCTCCATCACCACGTAGTCGGGCGCACGCGGCGGCGGCGCGGGGTCGTCCAGCAGCGGCCGGCCGGGATGGCCGAGGTCGCCGGAGAACAGCACGCTGACGCGTTCCGCGGCATCTTCGATCTCGACGAACACCGAGGCCGAGCCGAGGATGTGGCCGGCGTTGACGAAGGTGGCGTGGAAACCGGGCGCGACCTCGCGGCGCTCACCATAGGCCACCGGCGCATCGAACAGGTCCATCACCCGCAGCGCGTCGGTGATCCCGTACAGCGGCGCAGGCGCCGGCTCGCCGCTGCGATGGGTGCGGCGCTCGGCGCGGCGCGCGTCCTCCTCCTGCAGGCCGGCCGCGTCGAGCAGCACCAGCCGGGCCAGCTCGCGGGTGGCGGCGGTGGCGACGATGCGCCCGCGAAAGCCGCGCTTGTGCAGCAGCGGCAGGCGGCCGCAGTGATCCAGGTGCGCGTGGGTCAGCAGCAGCACGTCGACGGTTGTGGCGTCAAAGCCGAAGTCGGCGGCGTTTTCCTCCTCGATCTCGCGGCCGCCCTGGAACAGGCCGCAGTCCACGAGCACTCGGGCGCGCTGCGTTTCGACGCGATGGCAGGAGCCGGTCACCTGCTTGGCGGCGCCGTGGCTGCTGAAACGGATCATGCGCGCGCCTCCGTGGTGACCTCGCCCGGCAAACCTTACCTCGCGTGC
>JAKAHP010000277.1 GCA_021825505.1 Pseudomonadota bacterium | reverse complement strand
CGAGTTCGCCAACCTCGACGAGCTCATCGTCAAGCTCGAGGTCTACAAGGCGCTGTTCGACGTCTCCGCGGTGCGCGCCGAAGACCTGCCCGACGAGGCCCACTGCCGGCTCGGCGCCTGGTACTACGACGGCGAGGGGCGCGAGCGCTTCGCCGCGCTGCCCGGCTACGCCGCGCTGGAAGCGCCGCATCGCGCGGTGCACGTGCACGCGCGCGGCGCCGTGGCCGCGCACCGCGCGCAACGCGGCCAGCTCGCGGTCGCCGAACTGCAGGCGATGGAACAGGCCAACCTCGACGTGCTGCACGGCCTGCGCCGCATGCTCGGCGGCACGGAGCGGGCTGAGTAGACTCCGCAGCATCAAACCGCGGAAATCCCCGACGATGCACGACGAATCGCAAATCGACATTCCAGCGTCGTTCACCGCGCTGTTCATCGAGCCCGGACGCAGCCGGCCGAGTGCTGCGCGCGCGCACATCGCGCAGCGCTACGACTTGTGCGAAGACCTCGCCAACCTGTTGACCGAGCAGGCGTCGACGCTCAAGTGGGAACTCGGCGTGACCGAACTCGACGTGCTCGAGCGCGTGCTGCGCGGCCTGCGCGCGGCGCCGGCGGCAGGCGTGGCGCCAACCGTCGACGCGCGCGAGGCGCGTTGGGTCGTCACGCGGCTGGCCGAGCTGCTCGACTGGCCGGCGCTGCCGGGCGCGCCCGAAGAGGGCGGCGAGGCCGAGGATGCCGGCGATGCGCACTGAGTCCGCGCCGCGCGTGGCGCTGGCGGCAGTGCTGCCGGCCTGGGGCCGGGCCGATTTCACGCGCGTGCTGCGCGACGCTCTGCTCGCCGCCGACGCGCTGTTCACGCCCTTGCAGCGCGCGATGGCGCACGGCAGCCACGCGCTGGTCGAGCACGCCGAGCTGATCGTGCTGCGCGCAAGCGAGCTCGACGACGTGCTGCAGCTCGACCTCGGCGTGGTCTACGCCAGCATCGCGCCGGGCTGCGCCTGCGAGGGCGACCCGACGCCGATGAGCGAACTGCCCGAATACGCGACGCTGCGTCTGCGCATCGAGCGCGTCAGCGGCGCCGCGCGCGTCGACCTGCTCGACGCCTAGCTCGCGGCGGCGTGCGGCCCCTTCAGCGCCGCGCGACGACGACGACCTCGTTGCCTTGCGCGAACTCGTGCACGGTCGAGGCCATGCCGGCGCGCGCGAATGCGTCCTGGATTTCCTGCGGGCGCAGGAAGTGGTTGCCTTGCACGTGCTCGCTCAGGTTCTGGAACGCCAGCGCCCGGCGCGCCGGGTCGCGCAGCGCCTCCCGCGTCTGCGGCCAGGCCGGCTCCCAGATCACGACGCAGCCGTCGGGCTTGAGGTTCGCGCGCAGCCACGCGAACAGCGCCTCGGTGTCCTTCTCCCAGACGTGGTGCAGCGCGCGGTTCATCGCGATCAGGTCGGCGGGTTCGTCGAGCGTCAGCGCATGGATGTCACCCTGCACGAAATTCAAGCGCTCGCTCAAGCCGGCCGTCTCGGCCAGGGCCCGCGCCTGCTCGACGTTCTCGCCGAAACCGTCGACGCCGAGGCCGCGCAAGCCCGCGCAGCGCCGCGCCAGCGCGCGCAGGTACCAGCCGTTGCCGCAGCCCAGGTCGACCGCGAGACCGCCGCGCGCGTCGACTTCGGCGAACGCCGGCACCGCCGGGCAGATCGTGTGCTCGAACATCGACGCGAAATTGGCTTCGAGCATCGGCCCGAACCACGGCAGCACCGTCTCGCGTTCGGCCAGCACCGCTTCGCCGGGACGCGCGCCGCTGCGCATCAGCCCGGCAGCGCGCTCGGCCATGTGCGCCGACAGCACCGATTGCACCGCCATCGGAAACAGCGTGTCGGCGGCGTCGGGACACATCGCGCGACCGAGCTCGGTCGGCGTGAACTGCTCGCCGTCGGCATCGAGGTAGCCGAACGCGTAGGCCGCGTCGCACCAGCGCCGCACGTAGCCGGCATCGACCGCCGCGGCCGCCGCCAGGGCGTCGGCGCTGGCGCGACCGTGCGCGGCCAGCGCCGCGAACAGGCCGTTGACGACGCCGATGTAGGCGATGTTGAGGCTCAGCGCCCCCTGCGCCTGCTGGCGCAGGCGGGTCTTCAAGTCTTCGGGCGAATTCGACGTCATTGCAGCGTTCTGCTCGGTTTCGTTGACCAAAACGCTTATTCTGCGTCGATTCGCTCCGACGCGCTCAAGCGCCTGTCAGTGCAGCAGCTTGCCCTGTTCGAGCAGCACGCGATACGCGTAGCCGGCGCCGAAGTCCTTGTCGACCGCGACCACGCCGCGCACGGTGACGATGTCGCCGACCTTGGTCACGTCGTTCGTCGTCACCAGCAGTTCATTGGATTCGTCGGCCGCCGAGCCGGTGCCGTCGCGCAGATGCACCCAGTTGCGCCCCATGATCTGCGGGTAGAACTTGACGACCTTGCCGCGCACGACGACGGTCTTGCCCTTGAGCGCCGCGCGCTGCGCCGAGATCTCGCCGATGGTGCGCGCATCGGGCCCGGTCGCCTTGGCCACGTGCACGACCGGGCCGGACGGCGCTGCCGGCGCGGCCGTCGGTGCCGGCTGCGCGACCGCGTTGCCGGTCGGCTTGAGCATGCCGAACACGATCGACGGGAAGGTGCGGCCCATCGCCTTGCTGGTGAAGTTCTTCATCACCATCGAATGCTCGATGGTGACCGCTTCGCCGACCTTCACCGGCGCCGTGTAGACCGCGGCCCAGGTCTTGCCGGCCGCGGTATCGAGCTGCAGATAGGTGTAGCCGCCGGCGTTCTTGACCGCGACGACCTTGCCGTGAACAAGATCGCCGCCGGGCGCGGCGGCGGCCAGCGCGGCGCTCGAGAACAGCGACAGCAGGAAACACAACAGCGCCGAATGCCAGGCTTTCATCGTCTTTTCCAAATATAGGAGGCAGGATCGGGCGAGAATAGTCGAGCTGCAGCGCGCAAAGTTTGACTTGCTTCAAGGGGAGGACACCATGGCCATCGAACGCATCATCGACAAACGCCCGCACGACCTCGGCGGCGGCTTCGAAGTCGGCCGGGTGCTGCCGTTTCGCGCGCGGCGCATGGTCGGGCCCTTCATCTTCTTCGACCACCTCGGCCCGGTCGAACTGGCCCCGGGGATTCCGCGCCAGCTCGACGTGCGCCCGCACCCGCACATCGGCCTGGCCACCGTGACCTATCTGTACAGCGGCCAGCTCACGCACCGCGACAGCCTGGGCTGCCGGCAGGAGATCCGCCCGGGCGAAGTCAACTGGATGGTCGCCGGCCGCGGCATCACCCACAGCGAGCGCCTCGAGTACGCGCGCGCACACGGCGCGCTGATGCACGGCATCCAGGCCTGGGTGGCACTGCCCGACGAGGCCGAGGAGACCGCGCCGTCGTTCCACCACCACGAGGGCGACGATCTGCCGCAGTGGAACGAGCACGGCGTGCGCGGACGGCTCATCGCCGGCGCGGCCGACGGCTTGAAGGCCGCGGTGCCGACCCATTCGCCGCTGAGCTACCAGCATTGGCAGATGGACGCCGGGGCGCGCTACGCGGTCGGCGCGGACTACACCGAGCGTGCGGTCTATTGCGTCAGCGGTGCGGTCGAGCTCGACGGCGCCGCGCTTCGCGCCGGCCAGATGGCCGTGCTCGACGGGCGCGACGCGGTCGACGTGGTCGCCGCCGCGCCGTCGCAGCTGATGGTGCTCGGCGGCGAGCCGGTCGGCGAACGTTACCTGCTGTGGAACTTCGTCGCGTCGTCCAGGGCCAGGCTCGAGCAGGCCGCCGCGGACTGGCGCGCGCAACGCATGAAACTGCCGCTCGGCGACGACGCCGAGTTCATCCCCGGGCCGTGATCCGCGAGTCCCCGCATGCCGCCGGGGGTTGCCGCGGTGACCTGGCTCTGGGGGCCCTCTCAAGCAATCGCCGGGCCGCCCCAAGATTGCTTGCCCCCCTCGGGGGATGAGGCGGGACCAGCGGCCGTGCCTGCGCACGGCCGCGCGCCTGCCGAATCCGAGCCGCTTGCAAGCGGCGAGGTGGACTGAGGCGGGACCAGCGGCCGTGCCTGCGCACGGCCGCGCGCCTGCCGAATCCGAGCCGCTTGCAAGCGGCG